>JABIQT010001095.1 GCA_018667995.1 Candidatus Latescibacterota bacterium | reverse complement strand
TTGAATGAGTATCTGGAAGTGAGTTCCGGAAAATCTAAGGCTTTGCGATGGACTTCACTCGGTGTGGGACTCGTTATGCTTTTTTACAGTTTTATGCCCGCATTCTTTGGCGTTCTGAGCGGTCTCCTGCTTCATTGGATCATTAGTAGATCGTGGAGACAAACGCTCCGTCCGATGGGGTTCACGCTGGTGTGCGTGGCAGGAAGTACACTCCCCTGGCTGCTTTATACCGATTATATCGGCCGAGGAGGGGGACTCAGGATGTTTCAGTGGCTGGATCATGTTGCCTCGTATCTGTCCATGATCCATCTATATGTCTTTCCGATCTGGTTGGTTGTCGCACTGTACCTATTCCGTCACATTTCCCGCAGATCCCACTATGTGACTGCAGTATCTATCACTGTCGGTATTTTCCTGCTGACCCTGTCATTCTCCCACATCATTCCCGGTCGGATCTATTACACAATTGGCTTTCTGTTGATCACCGCGCTAGCAGGTGGAATCATTATTTATCAGAATAAAGATATCTCACACAGCGGTCTCGGTCTTTTATTGATCGTATGTGTTTCGACAGTCATTGTCACTCCTGTAATAAATGATCTCTTTTTTCGATATATTATCAATCTACTGCCTGTTTTAATGATCCTCAGCGCCTGGATCCTCTTTCGTATCTATACCAGGCACCGTCGTATTGGAATTCTCCTCATTCTACTATCCATTTCTACTAATCTCTGGCCTAGCGCACCATACTGGTTGATTGCGAAGAGTGCCTCATTCCATTCTATCGTGCCGGTATTGATTGGCCAACCTCCGCTTTCCTACCTTACGGGGCTCGTTACCGATCGCTCAATTGACAAAGCCCAGGATCCACAAGCGATTCTGCGTCGGCTGGTTGTTATTCGGAACCAGGCTGAGATTAATTCACCAATTCGATCAGACCTGGCCTCATATCTATGTGAAATCACGCATGACTATAAAGGGCCGAACGAGGCTATAGTGAACTATTTCAATGCGCATGCAGATTCAAACGAAACGGTCTTGACCAATTACAGCACACCTTCACTGATTTTTTATACCGCATTAAAGGTATATTATACCCGTGATTTCTCGAATCTCCCTATTTCCGATCCGGATTGGGTCATAATTCGCCGGACGCCGTGGGCAACTCCGGCACCGGCTCAAGTTCAACACTTCCGCTCGACCTATGAACAGATTTCGCTCGATGGACCTGATCTTGTCTGGGAGAATCGGCCGGATCCCGCGGATCACCTGTTCGCCGTACCTGATACGACTCCCAATATGGTAATATACCGAAAATCCCGTACTATCAACTCTTCGCCAGTGCCTCCAGCCAACCGACAGTGACACATCCGAGATGTTCATAGCAATGAATTTCTGGAGTTCGCTCGCTTGACCCTCGCAACAAACTGCAAATCGTTGCCCTTTTCAAAGAACTGATCAAGATTGTCGTCTATATCGCATTTTTCTGGTTTTCGATGCGGCGCTATTCTACGGGCGTAATTGGAATCGATGAGTAATATCTTCACGAATACCTTTCATGTATCTTTAGTAGGTCGTCGGCACGGGACTATGTGAAGGCAGACGCAGACGAACCGACGACCGTTCGGAGATTGTCCGTCTTGTACCGCCTAAAAGAAAACCCCGTGCCTTGATTCCGACACGGGGTTTTCTCAATTAATCATCATTTGTAACTATTCTGCGGACCTCTATTTTGTGCTACGAACGGCGTTACCCAATTCGTCATAGTAGCCAATCTTCGCACTGTAGCGGAAACCGACCTCCACGCGCGCGAGACCATTCCTAAAATCCGTGGCATTATCATATTTGTTCTTGATGACCCATTTGCCGTCCCTGTCAATAAATCCGTATCGTTCCTTCTTAATCACCCGGGCGCGTCCGTCAACGAAGTCACCCATGAAACGTCGTTCCTCGACATCATACTTGGGTTTAATCACCAACAGGCCGGTATGATCGATGTAACCAACCTTGCCCTTCTTTACAACCCAGGCCATACCCTCAGAGAAGTCTCCCGCATCCGCAAATTGAGGCTCTACCAAAATCTCACCGGCTGTATTCATGTACCCGGTTAGTCCGTCTACTACGATGCGCGCAAATCCTTCATGGAAATCACCGACCTCGTGAGGTTGGGCGACAATGACCAATTCGTTGTGCCTCGTGATGAAACCCCATGAGGTGCCCTGGCGGAACCAGGTCAGCCCCTCGGAGAAGTTTCCCAGTCCGTCGTAGTCAGGTGGAATCACGTATTCGCCATTCATATCGACATATCCTACCTTCGTGCCCAGATGCACCCGCACCATGCCATTCCTGAACTCATCCTGAGAGTGGTCGAAGGGCACCATGTAGATTGCTTGGATGGCCAGGTCTCCAGACGTATCGATATAGCCGACTCTCCGATTCAGCACAACCCAGGCACGGCCCTCTGAAAATGGTCTGGCCTGTTCAAACTGGGGGGCGATTACCATTTCGCCAGAACGGTTCACGTATCCCCACTTCTTGCCTTGCTGTACCGCCGCGAGGCCTTCCGAGAAGTGGCGGGTCTTTTTGAACTGTTGGGCTATTACAACTTCGCCTTGCGTATTCACGAAACCCCATTTGGTGCCTATCTGGACGGCAGCCATTCCCTCAGAAAATTCTGCCACCTGCCGAAACCGATAGGGTATCACGACCTCCCCTTCCTCGTCCATGTACCCCCAGTTTCCCTCCGAATTGACCGGGTATAGCTTATGGCCTGTATCGAATGATGACGGTTCGGCCGCAAAAGCCGGCAAGTTGAAGGCTCCGACGATGAGGATCACTGTGACAACATGGATGATCGACTTGGAGTTCATGATGCACCTCGCTATGATGAATGATTGACTCGTTTTGCATTTATCTTCTTGTGATTCGGTACTTGACCAAACTCGGATGCCGAGTGATATCTGCTCGTGCGAGCTACTGGATCCGGGTACTGGTGTTGTTGTGTTGCTTAAGAGAGCCGAAGTGCTCGGCTTCACCACCTAAACAAAACAAGACGCGTGCCAATCGGATAAAAGCTGTGAGGATTCTATTCTTGTATTCCAAATTCCACATTGTTAAACCGTTAAAAATAAATCAGTTATGGGTCTGTATTTTAAACGATGTCGAGCGGGGGGAGACTGTATGTGTTTATGTCTTGGTTATTGCCAATTGTGGTACTTTCAAATACACAACGGATAATCAAATGTTGTTATGTGCCTGTAATAACAACATTTATGGTGTGTATAAAATCAAACACACCATTGACGACGCTATATACACGGTTTGACACGGGGTCTTAACTTGACACGGCATTTCGCGACGCCTATGATAGCACGCATAGCGGCAGCACCACACAGAGAGGCCGTATATTGGAGCTGGTCGTAGATTTGAGGTGAATCATGATAAAACGAATTGACAGATCAGTCTGGTTACTTGTGCCGGCGATATTTATGGCGTGTGAGTCCGTAGATAGGAATCAGGCGCGCATAAACCAGCTTGGACCGGAGGCGGATCAGACAGCTATTGTGGAGTATCTCTTGAAAGCAGAGCGCGAGAAAAACATCACCGAGGCGTTATCAGTTCATTTCCCGGAGATGGAGCGCGCCGTGGCTTACGACATCCAGAACGCTATTCTTAAAGCTAAGGAAATGGCCGATGATCGCATTGGATGGAAGGTTGGGTATTCCAGAGTTATTGACGCGGGCATTGCACCAGATCCGATCTACGGGCATATGATGGCATCAGGGCTCAGTGAGCTA
>JABIQT010000276.1 GCA_018667995.1 Candidatus Latescibacterota bacterium | reverse complement strand
GTTTGCCCGTAGCCACAAGTGGTATATGGAAGCTCGGCTCATAACACTCAACGATGAATATGGATTCAACCGTAATATGGAGGTGTCCATTGCACCATTTGAGGACATTATCAGGAGGAATTTCAAGCAGCCGAAAGAAGGTCTCGGATACGACAACAGCCCCTCTGCCCACATGTGGCGGACCATGATTGATCCGAACCGAACGCTCTGATCAGGAAGGGATCCGGGATCTACCGTTCCTGGCAATTGGATGGCTGAATGGTCGGGGGGCTAATCAGGAGCAAGCATCACTGAGTCGTTCTGCCTTCTGTGGAGGTTCGCTGCAGATCGCTGAAGCAGCGTCTTTTGCCAAAAGGTGCCTGATAGTAGACTGTTCAATAGTCGGTCCATCTGTGCTTGAACCTATTTAAGCTGAACCTGGGTACTCTCCATAAATTCATTCATGTTATCCAACAGGCTTGCTTCGACCTCTCTCATATCTGAACGACCGGCCAGATTATGTGCTTCTCTCTGGTCGGTGATTCGGTCAAAGAGTAGATAAGGTTGGCGGTCCGCGTTTACTGCCATTTTCCATTGGTGGTTGAGGATCATCGTTTCGTATCGGTATTCCGAGATGGCTTCCTGTCGGTGCACGCCGGCTGGATCCGTCAGGACCGGCATCAGAGACCTGGCAAAGTTCGGATGTGATATGGTTCCCCCAGCCAGTTCCACGATTGTCGGCCCCGCATCGAACCACTCTACGAATGAATTATTGACGGTCCCCGCACAATCCGACCTGCAGGTATCAGGCGTACGTACTAACATGGGCACTCGTACAGCACCGTCGAGGAAGTTCTCCTTGTAGATCAACCCCGCGTCACCATTCATCTCGCCATGGTCGGACGTAAGAATAATAGCCGTATTCTCTAATTCTCCGCGCGCTTCAACAGTATCCAGTATCAACCCTATCTGCTCGTCGATGAGGCTGACATTACCCGCATAGTCGACTCGCATTGCTTCTATATCGCCGGGATCTAATCTTGGAGCATTTGCGAACCGGTCATCAATGGTCCCCCGGGGCCTGCCTTCATGGTCGCGTGGCCGATCGGCTGCATCCGGTATGTTGGACCTGAGGTGGCGACTGGCATATGGTTCAGGGGTATCCCAAGGTTCGTGGGGCCCGCCGAAGCTCACCCAGCAGCACCATGGTTCCTCGCGTTCGTAGTTCGAGAGGTAGGTCCGGGCCTTATTTCCCACGTACACGTCGGCATACCATTCCACCGGTAAGGTCGAAGGTCTGACGACGTGTGGCTTGTTTTCGAATCGTTCATCGAAATCGTGCTGATAGGCCTCCCATAGGCCATTTTGTTCCCAGGCCGCCGTCATATGGCTTAATACTCGCGCACTCGCCCGAGGACCGCCAATTTCATCGACATCGTCCAGTCCGTAGGCGTGCATAAGGTGTTCCTGGTCACGTAGGTCGCCTCTGTGGGGATGAAGATGTGTCTTGCCAAAGAGGCTCGTGCGGTATCCAGCTGCGCGGACAGACTGCATCCAGGTTGGCGTATCTGGAGAGAGGGTGTGCTCCACATTATGCCATATGCCCGTATTGTGTGGATATAGACCCGTCGCCATAGATGCCCGGGCCGAAATACATACGGGGGACGTGGTAACACAGTTCGTAAACCGAACTCCCTGTTTTGCGATTCGGTCCATGTGGGGCGTCTCTATCCAGCCGCCGCTGCAACCCATGGCATCCCATCGTTGCTGATCAGTCATAATGAATAGAATATTAGGCTGTTTCATATAACCCCCCATTGAAATTCTCGCTAGAAATGGCCCCCTGCAATTCCATCACCGGGCCTATGGCGGTATGTCCCAATCCTCTTCCTCCTGAGGCTTAACGATGGTCTCGCCATCATCCTCAATGAGCGGGCGATGATAAATATACGGTCGCTCTAGCACGGCCTGTTGGGCCTCCGTTAATTCAGATATCCATCCAGGCTTCTCGGTCGCGTAATATCCATCGACATACTGCAGGTGTTTGGGAATGTATCGATAAAGGACCGTTCGCCTCTCCTGCGAGCCCTTCCATGGAAGCGTACCGTGGGTAGTCGCCTCGTTAAAAATAACGACATCACCCGCCCGAAGTACCGGAGTTCGGTATATCTCCTGATCGGCCTCATGCAGCCGGACATGCATGGGCCAGAGGAAGTTAGCCTTATGGCTTCCAGGGACAAGTGTTAATCCACCGTCGCCCGGGTTGACATCCGATAGGAAGAACTGACAGACAGTCAGCCCTCCTCTCATCATTCCGTTCTGATAGGCGTAATACCGCGATGGGACCAGTTTGTAGTTCCCTGATGCATGGAACGGTAGACCCTCACATCCGATTTCGGAGGTCACCACGGCGGCTTCATGGTCGAGCCGCCAGCCACGGCCCATCATGGTGTTTAGGTAGGGAATAAGACGAGGATGTGCCAATAGATTCCGGAAGGGAAGACACCAGGGCCTATCCCATTCCAGCAGACCCCCAAAACGGCTGAATGGGCTCTGGATTCCTTCCATGGGGGTACCGCTGAATTCTGCGGTAGGATCCCCGTATGCACCCCGTTTGCCGGGATTGGCGTCCAGGGCCTGGTTGAGGGATTCGACCTCGTCTGATGTGAGGAACCCCCTGATAACAAGATATCCTTGGAGATCAAACAGATACTTCTCACGCCCATCCATAGTGGCATATTGTGGAGCATTCATGGTGCATCAGATCCTTTGGTGTAGGCCTATACAGTGAATCGTGCTACCGCATCCTCGTCGAGCTCAATGCCCAATCCAAATCCAGAGGGCACCTCCGCATATCCATTCCTCACTACCACAGGTGTCCTGGTCAATTCAGTCATCATAGGGCTCGGCGGTTGGCGTTCCGGGTTACCCCAGGTCCTGGGAGTGATGGGGTATTCGCAGAGGTATCCTTGAGGCATGGATGCCACCAGATGAATGCTGGCTGCGAAATTCAGCATGGTACCCCAATTGTGTGGTACGACGGGAATGTTAAATGATCGCGCCAATTCAGCGATTCTTCTACCCTCCGTTAAGCCACCCACCCAGGAAAGATCTGGCTGTAAGAGATCGACGGCCCGTTTCTGCAGCAGTTCGTAGAAGCGAAATGATGTAAGCTCTGACTCGCCGGCGGCGATCGTAATGTCCGTCTTATCGGTGAGACGCGCAAGATTGTCGAGATCATCGCTGCTCGATAGCGGCTCTTCCCACCACGAGATGCCAGCACCGGAGGATTCGATCATACGGGCAGTCTGAATGGCTTCCGTGAGACTCGATGGCCGGCCCAGGTCCAGCATAATATCTACTTTCGGACCGGCGGCCGTTCGAATAG
>JABIQT010000272.1 GCA_018667995.1 Candidatus Latescibacterota bacterium | reverse complement strand
GGGCCGCATTAATCCTGGGATAGGCCGGACTGAAGTCTGGTCAGTTCCGCCGAATTGTGTCAATTTCAAAGATCGGATCGGTTATTGGCGACAGGAGGTAAATAAGCCGTTAGGGGTTGGTTTGCCCGAGGCGAGCGAAATAAAAGGCGTTAAGTTTGCGAAAGAACTGGGTTTGCCTGAAAACGCGCCCTACGTCTGTCTTCATGTAAGAGAGACCGGGTTTTATGGCGCGAAGGAGGGTCGGGGCAAGACCACTCGAAATGGCTCCATAGACAACTATCTTGACGCAATCAACTACTTAACCAGTCGAGGGTTGTGGGTAGTTAGGCTTGGCGATCCGAGTATGACGCCACTACCCCGTATGAGCAACGTTATTGACTATCCGTTTTCGAGATTCAAATGTGACTTAATGGATATCTGGCTGATCAAACATTGTGCGCTATACGTTGGCCAAGATTCTGGACCGATGAATGTCGCAATATTGTTTGAAAAAACAATACTTAGCACAAATATCGTAGATGTGTGCTGCGGCTCTCCTTTGCGAACGGGTGACCGGGGAATCTTGAAACACGTTTTTTCAAGAAAGAAAAGCCGGCATTTATCGGTAAAAGAGGTTATCGAAGGAGTCCTATCAAGGCACAATGACTTTATCAACGACCCAGACTTCGTTTTTGTGGAAAACTCACCCGAAGAAATTCTGGAGTTGATTACCGAATATTTTGATGATAGGAAAGCGATAACAGGAGAATCAGAAAAGACATATATTCAAAGATGTGTAGATTCTCAGCGTGAGCAATTCGATAGCGCTGTGGATTGGCTGAATTTGATGAGCGATGCTGAGAGAGATAGATTCCTCGCGGCTTTTTGTGCGTCAAGCGGTAAGCTCTCAAACAAGTTTCTCGAAAAATTCTACTGGTCAGGCCAGTCGAACTAGGACTGTGCCGGGAATGATGAATTCAAAGCGCTGCGTCTTGGTGATTGGGAGTAACAGTTTCACTGGAAGCCATTTCGTCAATTACGTCCTCGATAAAACCGATGCCAACGTGGTAGGAATAAGCCGTAGCAGCGAGTACAATTCGGTGTTTCTACCCTATCGTTACCGAAAAGCCGTTTCAGGTCGCTTTCGTTTTGAACAGATCGACATCAATCGCGACTTCGATGAATTCATCCGATTATGTGAAGTAGTCTGCCCGGAAATCGTCGTTAATTACGCTGCCCAAGGGGAAGTTCGCAATAGTTGGCGGTGGCCCGAACAGTGGTACGAAACCAACTGCCTAGGTGTTGTGCGGGTTGCCGAGTTCCTAAAGGATAGAGAATATCTAAAGAAGTACGTTGCTGTATCGACGCCGGAGGTCTATGGAACTACCGGAGAGCAAATCAAGGAGGGTCATACGTACCACCCAAGTACACCCTATGCTGCCTCCAAGTTAGCCGGAGACCTCCATCTTCTTGTTCTTCATAAAAGATATGGGTTCCCCGTGGTCTTTACTCGGGCTGCAAATCTGTATGGCATTCACCAGCAACTTTACCGGATCATTCCAAGGGCCACTATTTATATGAAACTGGGCCGAAAGCTTGAACTGCACGGCAGAGGACAAGCCGAGCGGGCCTTCATTCATGCTCGTGACGTGGCAGATCTAACATGGCGAGCGATAGAAAAGGGAAAGAATGGAGAAACCTATCATCTAGCACCGGATGATGGTTTGAGAAATATTGCCAGCATTGTACGCACCATCTGCAATCGGATGAATGTTCCTTTCGAGAAAGCCGTAGATCTAGTCGATGAAAACTACGGTCAAGATGCCCGATTCAGTATGGACAACGGCAAGGTGAAGAGAGAATTAGGATGGACCCAGCGTGTCCAATTCGAAGATGGCGTGGATGAGACCATCCGATGGATAGAGGAGAATTGGACTTTCTTGCGACAGCAACCGCTGGACTATTTTCATAAAGAATAAGGAGTTACTGTTCGTGACCAAAGAAGAGCAACAGATCGCGCACAATTATCTACCTGAGCAGTACCGGCAAACCGGCGCACACGCGATCAATCACAACTACCTGCGTGCACAATTTTCTGACTACCAAGAGATCTTCCAGAAGATCGAAGCCCTCGTCCTTGAAGGTGACTTCACTTTAGGGAAGAGCGTAGATGAGTTCGAAGCGCGAATCAGGGAATTGACGGGCAGCCGTTTTGCTGTTGGCGTTGGGAGCGGCACGGACGCACTACTCCTTAGCCTCAAGGCAGCGGGCGTGGGCAAGGGGGACGAGGTTATAACAACTCCGTTCACCTTCTTCGCGACTATCGGGGCGATTGTCACAGCGGGCGCCCGGCCCGTGTTTGTGGATATATGTGAAGATTACAACATCGATCCTAATCGAATTGAGAAGGCGATTGCCACCAACACGAAAGCGATTCTACCTGTGCATTGGTCAGGCCTCCCGTGTGAAATGGACCAGATTCTTGCCGTGGCTGATCGCCACGGCCTGTCGGTTATCGAGGATTCTTGCCACGCAATATTGGCCGAGTACAACAGTAAGCCGGCGGGAACCTTCGGGTTATCCGGTTGTTTTAGCATGCATCCTCTTAAGAATCTGAATGTCTGGGGCGATGGCGGATATCTTGTTACGGACTCAGAGGAGATGCACAACCAACTCGTTTTGCTACGAAACCACGGGTTGCTCAATCGTGACGAGTGCGCAGTTTTTTCGTATAACTCAAGATTGGACTCGTTGCAGGCCATCGTCGCAAATCACTTGCTGGAGAAGATTCACTATATTACAGAGTCACGCATCGCACGTGCAGCCCGCTTTGACGAACTCCTGCGTGATATTCCACAAATCACTATTCCGCCTCGACCGAGGCATGTTCGACAGGTGTACCACATATACGTAGTTCGCGCGGAGCGTCGCAATGAACTGCAAGTTTACCTGGTCGAGCGCGGTATCGACGCCAAAGTGCATTACCCGATCCCAATGCATCTCCAGCCGGCAGCCAGCGGGTACGGATATAGACGAGGTGATTTTCCGGTATGCGAAGCGGTGTGCGATTCAGTGTTGTCGCTGCCTGTACACGAATTTATAGCGTTCGAACAGATCGAGCACGTGGCAAGTAAGATTAGAGAGTTTTATGCAGCCGGTTAAGTTCGTTGATTTGGGCGAGCAGTACCTCGCTCATCGGGAGGAGATTCTCGCGGCTTTTGACAAGGTAAGCAGAGAGGGCTCCTACGTTTTGGGTAGCGAGGTGTCGGCTTTCGAAAGCGAATTCGCTTCATACTGCGGTGCTAAGTATGCCGTGGGGGTAGGGAATGGTTCGGATGCTCTTCTTTTGTCTCTCCTGGCGCTTGGTGTTGGCCCCGGGGATGAGGTGATTACGGCGCCAAATTCCTTTGTCGCGACCGCGTGGGCCATTGCCCATACTGGGGCCCGGATTGTATTCGCTGATCTCGGGGGCGACATGAATATCGCGCCAGAGGATGTGGCATCGGCGATCACCGAATCCACTAAGGTGATTCTTCCCGTACACCTCACGGGTCGGATAGCGGATATGAGTCCTATTCAGGAGATTGCAGCGCGGCATGGGTTGTTTATTGTGGAGGACGCTGCCCAAGCAGTGGGGGCCGAATACAAGGGGTGCAGAGCTGGCAGTTTTGGTCATTGTGCGGGCTTCAGCCTTCATCCTCTAAAGAACCTTCATGTGCATGGCGACGGCGGGATAATCACGACTGATGACGATAGGGTTTATGAGTACGCGTTGAAGTATCGGAACCATGGGCTACGAAACAGGGACGAATGCGAGTTCTGGGGAATAAACTCACGCCTGGATTCTATTCAGGCCGCTATTGGTCGCATAAAACTCAGTTACCTAGACGAATGGAATGAAATCCATAGGTCTATTGCGCGCCGGTACTCTGATGCTCTGGCTGACCTGGTCAAAGTGCCAGTGGACCGACCGTACGAGCTGCCGGTCTACCACCGCTATATGATTCGGACTCCCCGCAGGAACGAACTGCAGAGCTTTCTCACCGAAAAGGGGATAGAAACGAAAGTGAATTACCCTGTCCCTTTGCACTTACAGCCAGCTGCCGCCGACCTGGGTTATAGAGTCGGTAGTTTCCCTGTTGCTGAGGAATTGACGGATACTATTCTCAGCCTGCCGGTTTATCCGGAACTGGCAGCTCACCAGGTTGATCAGGTGATTGATGCGGTCCGGGCCTTCTTCACTTCCTGAAATTGGATGTTTTCTTATGAGCAGTGAATCCGCACTGGCCATGGTCGCAATCTCCAACCCACTTGGGTTAATCATCTGGAGGTATCTGTATAGCGCACAATGCTCCCCTAGTTGGTGGAGTACGGGGAGTTAATCTGTCGATTAATCATTAGAGATATGACAACTCGGGTTCGAGGGTTGTTTCTTGGAGGCCTGTGGATTGCACTCCGCCCAAGGGCCACCGCAGAGATCTTTACGATGTTAGGGAAGGCAAAGTTC
>JABIQT010000962.1 GCA_018667995.1 Candidatus Latescibacterota bacterium | reverse complement strand
TTTTACTTTTGGGCGTCAGGGCAAAGATATACCGAGCAGTTCTGTTGGACACAAAAAAAACCGCTGCTATCCAGCGGTTTTCGGTATTCACGGCACTGTAGTAATGTAACTATGACCGTAATTTGGCTATGATCTCGTCCGCCTCCCATCCTGCAAGCTCCGCCAAGCTCTTTCCATATCGCGACTGGGCCCGTTGATCCACCTGGGCCTGAGTGAAATTCATTCGGCGAGCCAGTTCGACAATCTCTGCAAACTGCATGTCAGTGATAGGCGCCTCGGTTGCATCTGAGAGTGATTCCGCTTCGTTCGCATCTTCAGATTCAGCATTGGCTTGACCAGTTGAAAATGGACTTGATTCGTAAGAAGGTTCCACATCTGAAACAACCTCCTCTGTTGATACATTCTCGTACATATTCGATGCACCGTCGGGTTCAGAATCCGTGGAGGTTGTTTCACCAGTCCCTTGATCAGAAGTAATGGCACCATACAGCTGGAGCCCTATACCAAACAGCGTTGCGCATTTCTTCAATGCATCCGAAGCGGCAGCCTTCATCGCATCACCTATCGAGAAAACATTACCCTCTTCACCTTCCTGATTCAGTTCGCAGGTACCAAATTGTTGCTTCGTGACTCCTGCTGCCGTTAGCTCACCAAGTACAACAATCACATCATCCAACATCTGATGTTCGAGAATCTTGAAACTCCACTCACCAAGAAACGCTTCGTTCATCCGGTTAATGACCGTCGGAGTCTCCAGATAGTCGACCTTGTTTCCCATAGCCGTCGTACGCTGTTTGACCTCTCCAGCAGAAAAAGGTCTAAGCAGATGATCCAGATTCATCAATAGCTCCTAGGGCCGAGTCCCGGACGAGGTATCTATTCGTGCGCGGTCGTCTCGCAGTTGTCTCTCAAATACTCTAAGTCGATGATCTATGTCCATTAGCCATTGCAAGGTACGGTCCTGACTCATCGCATCTTCTGTCGTAGGTGACATCAGAGCGGGCGATTGGGCCAGAGTACCAGGTCTGTCATATTCCTCAGCTCCTCTAGGCGGAAGCTCAAGAATCGCTATGGTACTCAAGATTGAATTGCCACGCACATATTGTATCTCGATTTCTGATCCTATCGGGACAGATGTCACATACTCCGCGAGTCGAATATAGTGGCTCATCGGCAAATCGTTGACGGCGACAATCTGATCGCCCATTCGAAGACCGGATTTTTCGGCTGGACTGTTCGGATGTATGCGCGTTACCTGCAAGCCCTGATGCGATTCCACGACGCCAACCACATTGTCACCCATATCAATGCTGTACCAACTCTGTTCCACGTCTACGCCAAGCCAGCTTCTTCTCACTTCACCATATTTCATTAACTGCTCTGCGAACATCCTTACCTGGTTTATCGGGATGACAAGTACTCCTCCATCGGGACGCGACAGCTCATTCAAACCATCAACAACCAGACCGTCTTGTCCTGTGGCAATCCTCTGCTGCGAGGAATGAGCTATCTGTGCAGCAATCAATCCTATAACTCGAGCATCGGCGCCAAAAACAGCTCCACCAGACGTATTCGTGCTCGCCATGGCACTGACCTGCATCAACCCATCTTCTGCTCGCATTCCATTGACCAGACCAATAGAAACCGACGGTGTTAATCCGTACGTATTCCCCATCATAATAGCCCAGGAACCCGGACTTACCATATCAGAATCACCCAACTCGGCCGGCAGAACTGTCACACTGTCAACGCTCACAACCGCGATTCCTGTCAGCTGATCCTTGCCAACGAGCCGCGCAGGGCGTTGCTGCCCGTCCGGAAAACTCACATGGATCCAGTCTGCGCGATCGACCACGTTATCGGTGGTTAGGATGTAGCCGTCCACGTGTACAACAACGCCAGAACCCACACTGCGCTCAAGGATTACGCGGCCATTGGGGAGAATAGTCCGACGCTGCGTTACAATAGCTACAACGGAAGGTTCTACTTTATGAACTAGCGAGATTACCTCATGCTCCATTGCCCGAAGAATAGAGGGGGCTGGCTGCGAGGAGGCGAAATGGGGGTTACCAAGTAGAAGGATAATTACGAGGCTGGCGAACGTGCTAAACGGCACTATCAATTCAGAGCAGGCCCGAAACGTAGATAATCT
>JABIQT010000577.1 GCA_018667995.1 Candidatus Latescibacterota bacterium | reverse complement strand
TTTCACACCTGCCATCTCATTCTTTGTAGAATGCGAGTCGGAATCGGAATTAGATGGCGCCTTCAAATCGCTATCAGATGCCGGATCGGTGCTGATGCCACCCGACAACTACGGATTTAGCACGAAATTCACCTGGGTCAATGATCGTTTCGGCGTGTCGTGGCAGTTGAATCTGGTCTAATCTGATGAGTCACGGTCGGACCGCCCAATGTGGTGGTAAATCGTGCCTGCAGGAAAATTGGCAACAAGCTGGCGTCAAATAATGGCGGCTCAGGTTTGTCGGTGCCTGCAGATATCAATCTATCAGGATGAAGCAGAGCCATAGAACCCATATTGATCATCGCTGGGGCGGAGTCATGGTACTTCAACGAAGGGCATAGATCTATGACCGTAGCGCAGGTTATCAAACTTCTAAGGGAGAATCAGGATCCAAGGGGCATTGCCCACTGGAAGAAAAAGCCGCGTGAGCTGGAAAGTTTCGGCATCGGTCTCACCCGGCTGCGCAAGTTTTCAAAGCAGATTGGACGGGATCACGAGTTGGCGCAGCAGCTCTGGAAGAGTGAGTTTTATGATGCCAGAGTCATCGGTTTGCTCATCGACGACCCCAAGCAACTGACGAGAGAACAAGTGGAGCAGCAGGTAGAAGAGTTGCACGGTGGTCAGTTCGCTCATGTGTTCGCCTCCTGTGACGCCACATTGGCAAAGGCGCCCTTTGCCTTCGATGTTGCTCGCGATTGGATGGATAGTGAGGATCATATGCGCCGCCGATGCGCCTATACGCTCTTCTATGAGCTTTCCAAGAAAAACCCCAAGGGGATGGATGATGCATTTCTCCTTGCACGGATAGCACATATTCAAGATACAATTCTCTCCGAAGAAATGTGGGTCAGAGAGGGCATGGCCGGGGCATTGCTCGGAATAGGTAAGCGGAACAGTGTACTGAATGCCGCCGCCGTCGCCGCCGCAACAGCAATCGGTCCACTGGAAATTGATTATGGTAACGATAACAGCTGTGAGCCTATTGACCTTCTCAAGCATTTGACCAGTGATTATCTCAAGAAGAAACTGAACCTGTAGCGCCTAACATGCGAGATTACAGCGCATCAAGCATTGCTTTCTGCCGCGTTTATCATAGAGAGATCCTGCGGATTACCGGATCTCGTTAAAGAGGAATAGTCTCCCTCTTGGGGTAGAAGACCAGCTCAGGACATTCCTATGTCAGATAACGTGACTCAATTCTACTCTGAGCTTACGCCCTTCTATCACCTGATCTATCCAGATTGGGAGACGAGCTTTGGCCGACAAGCCAACACGCTTGACCAGCTGATTCGTGAGAACTGGCCGGATAGGCGCACTGAAGTACTGGACGCCGCCTGCGGCATCGGTACCCAAAGTCTTGGACTCGCAAAACTCGGGTATCAGGTCACGGCATCGGATCTGTCGCCCGATGGCGTGAAACGCGCATCGCTGGAGGCAGCTGATCGTGGTTTGGTCATTCCCTTTACCGTGGCAGACATGCGCGCGTTGTCCACCCACCATCAACGGCAGTTCGATATCGTTTTGGCTTGCGACAATGCCATACCACACCTCCTGAGTGATGACGAAATCTTGCGTGCACTTCGACAGTTGTATGCCTGTACCCGACCTGGCGGAGGCTGTATTATCAGTACTCGAGACTATGAGGCGGAGGATCGTACAGACAACAGCGCGAAATTCTATGGATTGCGCGAGGACCGTGGGGTCAGTTACTTGATTTTCCAGAAGTGGGCATGGCGAGAAACCTTCTACGACCTCACCATGTATGTAGTAGAGGATGATGGCGATGCGGGCGTCACGACGCATGTGATGCGATCCGTGTACTACGCCATCAGCACCACCAGACTCATGGTTCTTATGATCCAAGCCGGATTCCGGGATGTGGCCAGGCTTGACGAGGCCTTCTTTCAGCCGGTGATCATTGGAACCAGGACAGATTGAATGCCGGCTCCATCCGCGGATCCCAGAGGGCGAGTCAGCGACTTGGCGGTCGCGGACAGGTCGATTGAATGCAGCTCCATGCTAAAGAGATAGCGGGGCGTGCTCTTCTGACTTATCAAGGGATGCCTGGACTTCGAAGGTGCTGAAACGCCCTATGGCGTACAAATCAGGTGCCAGAATCTGCGCATCGGAAATACCTTACACAATCTACTCGTTCCGGAGAAATTGAGAATCGCTGTCTGGTGACATCAGTTTTCAATGATGAGGAGAATCATGAATCAGGATGAAGAGAACCAGATTTACGAGCAGAAACTTCAAGCAGCATTCGGTTCCGCTGCCGGCTTCCAAGCACATCTCGCTGCCAGTGGAGCGGGTATCCGGTTTACAGGCATCGACCTGTGTCGTCCGTTGGAGGACGCTCAAGTCAGTTTCCTTCTTGACGCCCTGAGCAAGTACCGCATCGTCTGTCTGGCCGGACAAGATCTCGATCGTTTCACCCTTGCTGGTTTCGAACGGTTCGCTAACCACTGGGGTGCACCCATCCCCCACCCCAATAACTTCACCCGCGGTGGCAAACCTGCCCAGCAGGACGGCGCCAGTGACGGCCCCATAGAGCTCATTCCCTATGCGGAACGCACGGCGGCAGCAGTTGATAAAACTTTTCCCGGTCAGTTACGGTGCCTTTCCCATGAGTCGCCTACCGTTCTTGTTACCTCAAATTTCCGCGGCGACGTCAAGGATGCTGAAACGCGTGTTACGGCTGGCGGTTCGTGGCATACGGACATCGAATACGAAACACTGCCTATATACGTGTCCATGTTTCTCGCCCATCGATCGCCACTTTCCCGCAACGCCCCGGGCGGTACATGGGTGCCGGAGTCGGCAGCAGAAACCCCACATCCCTATTACGAAGGTTCCAGTAAGGAACTAATGCGCTTGCGCCTGCAATTGCCACTCAATGGAGAGACAGCTTTTGCCGATACTGCGGCCGCTTTTGAGGCATTGCCCGCGGAGGAGCAACGGGATCTGGAGGTCCGACAACTTCGTCGGAGGCTTAATGAGGGGGACGAAGGTTGGCTTGCACCATTGGTGCGCACCAATCCTAGGTCCGGTATCAAGTCCTTTCACAGCCCCATCTGGGCCTCACGGCCAAAGGTGCGACCAGCTGTTGAAGTGGACGGGATGACCCCTGAGGAATCACGTGCTGTCCTCGATAGACTCGAGGCCCACATTCTACAGCCACAATTCCGCTATGATCACCTGCACGTGCCGGGCGACGTAACCATATGGGACAATTTTATGACCCTGCACAACTCGCCGCCTGTCAAATCAAACATCACCTCAATAGAAGATGCTCGCCTCCTGTATCGCCTCAGTTGTAAGGGGCAGCCCTGCTTGGCGCTACCGAGGAAGGACGATCCCGCCTGGCTGGAGGCACACGTGGCGGGAGGCTATAGGACCCCGCTTGAGATGTTAGATACTTAGTAGATCAGTTTCGAATTAATGAAGATAGAAAGGCCCGGACACCAAGGCATATATCCTGTCTATTCGAGAAAATTCGTACGCATCCTGCGATTGTGAATCGATTGGGAAGGCTTGCGTCAGGCTTAGCACATCGGAGGATTAGCAATCGAGAATACGAGAGATTTTTTGATGCGATAGAATTGCCTTGGAGCTGACTTCTTCGTATTTTGCTCATGCTGTACTTTTGGATTAGGCCTCGGCTAAAACGGACGAATTTGACAGGGTGGCGAGTGTGGAATACACGATTGATGGTGAGCTGTCTCAGGTGGTGGGGTTGAGCTTTGAGGCTGGAGAGACTTGCTGGGCGAGCAAGGGCTCGCTGATTACATATAGTCCTGAAATATCCTGGGAGTTGAAGATCCCCGGTGGAGTTGGTGGCGCGGCGAGACGAGTCCTGGCTGGTGAGGGTGTGACCTTGACCTATATCGAGGCGAATCAAACCGGCCAGGAAGTGATGCTCTCGGCAAATCAACCAGGCAAGATAATAGCCTGGGATCTTGCTGAGGGAGATGTAGTCACCACGCGTGGATCTTTCGTCGCCGCCTTCGGAACAACCATACAGATTGATGTGATGACAGCCAAACGCAAAGGAGCCGCCTTTTTTGGGGGTGCAGGTCTGTTCCTTCAGAAGATCTCTGGGCAAGGAACCGTTCTCATACACGGATCCGGTGATTTCATAGAGGAGCAATTGGCGCCGGGAGAATCCATGCTTGTAAGTACGGGGAACCTGGCCGCCTTTTCCGAATCCATAGACTACAATATTGAGAGTGTGTCCGGTTTGCGCCGTGTGCTGTTTGGAGGCGAAGGACTCTTCATGACCAAACTCACCGGGCCTGGGCGCGTACTGCTGCAATCTCTGAAGCGGGGCGCAGGCGCCAGTTCCAAATCCGTATAGTTCAAACCATTTCTCGCACCCCATGGATTTCTTCTCAAAGTGGAACAGACATTTCTGACACGGATCACATCGTGGAACGTAGTTTCAGAATGGTTCAAGTCTCACATGACTTCGCGGTTCAACGGGGAGCGGGGTTGGGCGTGGTCGAGCGTGAACGTAATACGACGATTTACCTTCATATCATTGGAGCGACCGATCCTCCAAATCAAAGGCGCGCTGGCTGTCACTATTGCGCACCAGATCCGCCTCTTATGGCAATAGATTGTGCAGTGAAATAAAGGAGTCGTTCCGTTGACCATCAACCAAGAAATCGAATCAAAACTGGCGGAAAATGACCATGTCAGTGTGTTCCGCATGCTCGATGAAAATCCTGAAGTCATTGACGAGCAGATTGCCCCGGGCAATACGTTCACATACCTGATCGAGGCCTGCCGGAGAAGATATGACACCATCGCTACAGGTCTGCTGGAGCGCGGCGCCGACGTAAACCGCGTGAATGCCGTGGACGAGAACGGCGAAGGCGGCAATGCGCCACTATGGTTTGCCTGCCAGGGACCGGCCGAAGGCAATCGGGATCTTCTCATGCTATTGATTAAGGCAGGCGCACAGTTGGACAGCCAGGGAGAAAGCGGATGGACACCTCTCCACATGGCCTGCCAATGGCTCCACGTGGATCTGGCTGAATTATTGCTTGAGGCGGGTGCCAGTCCCGACATCCGTGACAGTGAAGGAAGAACGCCGCTCGAATATGCGAAAGAGAAGGTAGATGATATGACCTTTATGCGGTTAAAGAGAGTGTTCAACTAGATCTCCACTGGCTACGACGAGTGGAAGTGTGATGAAGACGGTGGCTATCTACGAGAGATATTGGTCTTGCTTACCTTCATATATGAGTTGCCTTTTATGCATGCCAGCACCGTGCGCAGACTTAGCATAGCAGATGCTAATCCGGGAGCTTGATTTGAGCAATACAGTCGTCATAGACGCAGAAGAACTTCAAAAGCATATGAAGGATCCGCGATTAAAGATATTTGATATTCGCGGTGAGTGGGGCACGCCGCCCATCGCCAAACCAGATGACTATTTTCAGGGCCATATCCCAAATGCGTGCTATCTTGATTGGACCAGGGAGCTGATCGACACAGATGTGGCTCTGGCCGAGGCCCCGGTACCCGATGACAGCCGAGCGGACGCGTCCTTTGCGTCTCTGGGCATTCATGCTGACGATCTGGTGGTGCTTTACGGCGACGATGATCACATGTTCGCCAGCAGACTTTGGTGGGTGATGCAGTATTTTGGCCTTAAGAATGTGAAGGTCTTGAATGGTGGCTGGAAAAACTGGTGTGCGTGTGGTTATGAGGTCTCAATCGAAGTGCCCGCGCCGGAAACCGGCAGTTTTCGGGCCACAAGGCAGGAGCATCTGCGATGTGAGATCGATGCCGTAATTCACCGATCTACAGATACAATTCTGCTCGACGGCAGGGGGGCGGAGAGCCACCGCGGATTACCCCATGATCCGCGAACTGGCCACATTCCAGGAGCAGTGAATGTGCCTTTCCGGAGCCTGGTTGATACGCACTCGGGACTGTTCAAGGACGATGCAGCAATCAAGGCCATCTTCGCTGAGGCAGGAATAGAACTCGGGCATCCGAATATCATCTCATCGTGTGGTTCCGGCTACGCCGGGTCTGTCGTCGTCGTAGCCTTGAGGAAAATCGGCGTGGGCGCCGCCTTGTATGATGGATCATTTTCCGAATGGCAAAAGGACCCCGCAAGGCCCGTAGCACAGATTCTCAAATAGACCAATATGGTCATTTGGTTGGCATGACCAGGATCCTCTCTGTAGGTCTCAGGTATCCTCGCTTCAGCCGTCCTTTCTCCAAACAGTGGATGAACTAGTACGTCAAGCGAACGACCCCATGCAATCCTGCCGGGCAGGTTCTGGAGCATTTTGATCTCCAGGAGATCGTCTATGAGCACGTTGGGACATGGGCATGACATGTTCCCATCCGATCACCCGTGGAAGCATGATTTTTGAGCCTAGGACTATGCCATACTATTACGGATTTGAGCGTCTGAACCGTTGGCCGTTAGTAGTGTTCGTTCTCCCATGTGCCGTGGATGGACCACCCGACAGTGCGCTCTAACGCGCGGTAAATATGGACGGAGACAGGTGATACTGTGAGGCCAGAGAACACAGACCTTAAGGATTACTTAAGCGAGAATCCGCCGCACCATGTATATTCGGAGACCTGGCCGATCCAGGGGCCCATGGTTGTCCGATTGGGAGCAACTCAGATAGCACCCCCTGAGCCCTTTGCATCATCTGTGATGGCCATTGTGCTCCATTCTGGGCCATCGGCGTTATTCCTCTGGCCTTCCGGCAGAACAGGCAACATATCGCATTTTCTCATCGGTGGGCGCGCCCTTTCAAGCGAGTGCCCCGGAGATACAGTGAGACGCGAGGTAGGCGAGGAAACCGGGTGGCAGGTGGAGCCTGAGCGCATGGTAGGATATCGCCACTTCCATCAATTGTCAGCGAGATCTGCCGAGAGTGATAGACCCTATCCGGACTTCATTCAGAGCGTCTTTGCTGCCCGAGCAGTTGCTTTCGACGAACGCCTTATCATACCGGGTGACCGTATTCCTGCGGAAATTGTCGATTATCGAGAATGCATCGCTTGTACGGAAGTCGCGCATCGCCCACTCCTCAAAGCATCATTGGACAGGCTCGCTGCTGATCTTACGTGACCGATTGTCTATGAACTCAAGTTTGAGACGGTGCTCCCTCGGTTTGACCTACCTCACAATCAGGCTCTTCGGGATATTTCATGTCTGGACAGGACAGAAGTAAATTCCTTGATGTTGTTATGCGAAACGATATCAATCGTACCATCATGGATCGTCTTCCCGAAATTGCGCTGCCGGATTGGTATCTGGTGGCTGGTTGTCTCTATCAGACGGTATGGAACGACCTCAGTGGTCATTCTCCTGAGTATGGCATTTCGGATTATGATGTGTTTTACTGCGACGAATCAGCTACCACTTGGGAAGCTGAGGATCGCATCATCAAGCAGTGTGCAGAGGTCTTCTCGGATCTGAAGGTCGACGTGCAGGTGAGGAATCAGGCAAGAGTCCATCTGTGGTATGAAGAGAAATATGGCGCGTCGTGCCCGCCTCTTCTGAGCAGTCGCGATGGCATAGATGGTTTTCTCAATCAATCATCCTGCTATGGAATTCGCCGCGACGACGAGGGCTGCTTCGAAGTTTATGCGCCCTTCGGCTACACCGATCTATTCGATATGACACTTCGACCGAATCCACGACGCAACGTGCCAGATGTGTATTATGAAAAGGCGCGCAGGTGGTGCGGACTGTGGCCGAATTTGAAAGTAGTGCCCTGGTCCGATGAAGGAGATACGAGTAGACTGTCCAAGGAACGCCCGATGGCATGATTTATTATGCTTCAGTCTGAGTAGGTCGGTACGCACGTGCGGGGGATGCAAGGGGCCTCCAATACATTCGCCAGGGACGATGATCAACGGAGCGCATTGCGCGGATATTCTATGGATACAGGGAAAAAGCCTATGATCTCAGATCATGAAAGATTCAAAAACATCCTCTCGGGGCTTCAGAGTATTGTGCTCACACTTGCCATTTTGACTGGTGGTATCTGGACGCTCGTTACCTTCAATGCACGCCAGGAAGTGGAAATAGCGAAGGGCACGAGCGAATTACTGGCGCGGGATTTGGCCGAACGGCGGATCCTCAATATTCAAATGGAAGCATCGCAGATCACGCTGCCCAATGACCGTGCAAGGTATATCCTTGCGACTGTCAGATTCGAGAACGTCGGTAAAGACAGCGAGATCTTCAATTGGTCCGACACGCCCGTTCATGTGAGTAGGGTCAGCATCAACGAGGGGGATGAACTCATCACCCTACGCTTGCCCGCGATGCGGATCAATCTGCCAGAATCGGCCGGTCTCAGGATTTTAGCAGGCGAGGTCGTCAAGAGTGACTTCCTGGCTCGCGTGAATGAGCCCGGACTGTACTTTGTTGATTTCGAAATGGAGGCATCGCGGTCAGAACAGGAATCGGCTTCCCAGGAAGGGGTGATCGGTTCCGTTACCTGGGTTGCTACTGCGAACGTTATTGTTGAGTGAGATTCCGAGGTGTATAGTCTGGACGTTTTCATGTCCGATGTTACGGCCTGCCGGCAAGGCCCTATCTCCGGTGGTTCTTACTAACATGCCTTCTACCAGGAGATAGCATATGGGAGCCGCCATAAAAGGCGGTGCCCTATGGAGTGGTAATGCCCTGGGGCTCTGTACACTATCCTGTCCTGAGGAGGACAGTATCATGGCAGCAGACCGCAATAAGAAGGAGCGGATGATAGAGCCCTCAAAATTCGGTGGGCGTGGTTCGACGGAGCTCGGGGGGCCGAGACCGATCGATCTTGGATATTACGTTATCTGTCTGGAATCTGATGATGTAGAGAAATCAGCCGCATTCTACCGCAGACTTGGATTTGAGGTGACGGGCTTCAACGTCCCCAACGAAGTGCGTACCCTCGTTCAGGGTCACAACCAGTTGGCTTTCTTTGGATTCTACCAGAAACCGAATGTAAATTTCAGAGGCCCGGATATACCGTCATTAGCTACTGAACTTAAGGGACGGGGTTTCGAGATCGTGAGTTGCGATCTTGAGTGGGATCAAGAAAGAAAGTGTTTTATATCCGGCGGTGGAGGTATCAAAACCGAGGAAGCAGACGAGTGCGGATCCTTCATGATTTTCGATCCCGCCGGGAACGATCTTTTTTTCAATACCAACGCCGGTGAGCGCGCACCCTATGAGAGATCGTGCACCAATCCAGTATTTGGCGGTACCGATAGTTGGCCAAAAGATTTCGAGGCTAGGAATGTCCCAGTCAGGTTTCATCTTGGACAGTTAGCGGTCGACCTTAGAGTCACCGACGTGGCAGAATGTATGAGGTTCTATGGCGAGCTGGGTTTCTCCCTACTAGCCCAAACGAGGGAGACGGCTTATCTGAGATATCCGCCAGCCACCAGCGGTAGCTTAAGTTCAAGTGTGCCTAATCCCCCATACCTGATCCGGAAATCGGAAAAGGATGAGATAGGGATAGCATTTGTCTGTGATGATATCGCTGAGGTGACAGCGGTCCTGAGAAAGTTGGATGTCGAGGTAGACAAGACGGGCGAAGGCGTGGGGTTTACCGATTCCGATCAACGGCGGGTGTCCTTACATCCACATCCATAGTGGAAGAGGCTATGTCGCGTTTCGGACCAAGACGAGTGACGATTTCTTGCTACGCAGACAGCGTCTTGGCTGTCCGGCAGGTATTTTCACTGATTCTGCGAAGATTCCAACACCGATGGGTTCCTTCATGTGGCGTTTGAGTCTGATTTGAATACGGAGTAAGCATGACGAACCTTGATCCGCAATGCTTCAAGAAGGAAGGTTACTGCCTCTTTCCGAACGTCTTCAGCGAGAAAGAGGTCGTCTCTAACCGCTCACTCCTGGATGAGGCGACCGATTCCGGCTCACTTGACCGCGCTAACTATTTCGGGGAACCACATACGCTGGATGATCGCTGGCTCGGAATCTGTCGCCATCCTCGCTTGCTGGATGCGGTGCAATCGGTTCTTGGCACCAACCTGATTCTCGTCTATTCCAGCGTATTCATCAAACCGCCTAATAGCACCGATACGGTGGGTTGGCATCAAGACATCGCCTACTGGCCGAGTGTGCACGGTACCGACGTAATCACCGTCTGGTTGGCTCTGGATGACGCCTCCGCCGAAAATTCCGCCATGAAGGTCATCCCGGAGACTCATACCGGCCATAGAGAACAGGGCACTGTCACGTCGGAAGTGCATGAGATGCTGGACAGAAAGACCGTCATCACGCCAGAAATGGAGGCAAAGGCTGTGACATTGGAGATGTCCGCGGGAAGCCTCTCCATCCATGACTCCTATCTACAGCATTCCAGTGAAGCAAACCGAACAGAAAGGAGACGAGCGGGCTACACGATTCGGTTCTGCAACAGCGAGACGGTGAGCATCGACTTGGAGC
>JABIQT010000698.1 GCA_018667995.1 Candidatus Latescibacterota bacterium | reverse complement strand
GTTGCTGCTCTGGAAGTGGGCCGGCACATTTGCTTTGGCGTACTCGATCTGGTCGGGCAACCAGAGTCGGCTCGTTCTTGGTCCATCTATGTCGAGCCCATATCAGAGGACTCAAGTCGCCTGATACTCCGTGGATGCATCGAGTCGTTGAGAAAACCTACGTTCTTCAAGCGCTTGGCAAATATCTTGGAGGAGCCGATTGACTTCGTCATGGAGCAGCGTATGCTGCGTACGATCAAGCGTCTTGTGGAATCCCAGTAGACATGAGGTCCGCATGCGGGGTCGCCCCCTAACAATCGAGATAGACTGACGGTGCTACGTGGGTACCGATTTGGGCGGTGTGCATCCGATTTAGCGTCCCAGTGGCCATGCCCGTCTGTTTGCCCCGCCCTCGCGGTAGGACCGTTAAACGGGATTGCATGATAACTTACGAAGTACCATGTCAGGGGAGCACGAATTGAGTTTTGTCATAATTCGCCTCTTCATATACACGATTCTACCCCTGTTGATTGCCTGTTCCCTGATAGTTGTCGGTAAGAACATATTCACGCGTGAACGTAAACTTGAAACTTTCCTGGTATATCTCTTCAGCCTTGGTGTGGCAGGTAGCGGAATTGGTGGCTTTTTCGGACATTTCTTTATCTCTGATCTGGTCGCTGAATCCATTGGCTGGCCTGTGGGAAGCCCTTTCCAGCCTGAAGTAGGTTTCGCAAATTTGGCACTTGGCGCGCTCGGTCTGGTCGCTACTGCCGGCTGTAATGGATTTCGGGAGGCAACGGTCATCGCAGTGCGTGTTTTTGCTATTGGCGCCCGGAAATTCGTGGCAGAATGTAAGCAATCTGCTCAAACCGGTACTCTTGATCAGCTTTCTCGTTGCGAGTCGGCGAGCCGAACAGATCTCTGATTCAGAACATAGAAACACTGATTTCAAAGCCTGGCGAAAGCCTATAGTAAAATCCGCCGGTATAATGACACTGGTTGTCTCCGTCGGTTTCGGTGCCGGTTTCAGCATCAATCAGCCGATGATTGGCACTGGTTTGGAGATTCTGGCTGGATCTGTCATAACTATGTCCTTCGTAACACGCTCGGCCGTAGAGGCGGGTACAGATCGAGGTCCGGCCATCTAACTATCGCGTTGTGTTGACCGTGCTGCGCATGTCCCGATTTCCAGTTTTGACCGACTTGATAGTCTGAACTGCGTTGTGTCGTTTGTTCATCTTCAGGCACCACACGTGTCAGCGATGGAGATGTGGAAGTTACGAGCATGGCGCCACCCCACTTTACCTGGATGATCTGCCTCATTTATTTGAGCCTGCTGTTGAACGGATATCTGAAATGACTGTAACACAATTGGACGGACAGAATATCTTCACTTTAGACAATTTCCTAAGCATTGATGAATGCGATTCTTTTATCAAGCGAAGTGAGCAAATAGGTTACGAAACGGCTACATTGTCTGATGGCCGAGTATATGAAGACACCCGAAATAATGATCGCGTCATCATTGATGACAAACCTTTGGCGCACGATCTTTTTCTACGAGCAAAACCGTACCTACCCGAACAAATGGAAGGCGAGTCTATCACTGGATTCAACGAACGATTTCGAATCTATCGCTACCAAGATGGACAGAGATTCAAACCTCACGGAGATGGTTCATATCTAAATCCTGAGACGCTAGAAGAAAGTAAGCTGACTTTCATGATCTATCTCAATGAATCAATGGTTGGAGGATCAACCAACTTCTATTCATCGATATCTGAAGCTCTTTCTAATCAACCAAACTTAGAAGTAAAACCTGTCACGGGTTTGGCTTTGGTTTTTGTTCACCCGTTATGGCATGAAGGGGCATCTGTCGAGGATGGACGTAAGTATGTTTTGCGAACGGACGTTATGTACAATACCAAATCGCTATGATGGAGAATTCTGGACTGACCATTCGATTTACCGATTTTAGACCGTTTCCTACAATTCTGGCCATCTGATAACAAAGGTTGGTTAATGCTTGCGCCTCAGAAATTCTGCAGTATGGTGGCACTGAGGGCGAGAGCAACTATCCTGAACAGAGCGGCACCATATCCTTCTTATTGAATTGAAGGGGAATGCATGAAGCCCCCAATAGTGCCATGGCGCCCTCCGCAAGTCGTTCGTCCTTTGTCAATTGGGCTAATTCGCCGTTCGGACGAGCTCCTGATGATGGCTGTGACGGACGACTTTGGCGCCATTAAGGGTTGGCGTCCTCCAGGCGGTGGCATCGAATTCGGAGAGTCTGCCGAGGTTGCTGTTATCAGGGAGTTGCTCGAAGAGCTGGAACAACGGGTTATATGCAAACGCCAAGTCTGTGTTCTTGAGAATATCTATAATCATGAGGGCTCGCGAGGACATGAGGTCGTATTTGTATTCGACGTGGAATTTGTCGATCCTTCCGCCTACGCGACAGATCGATACACATTCCTCGACCAAGGCGTATCGAACGATGTGGTGTGGCGAAGGGCAGAAGATATAGTTGGGAGTTCGTAGCGGCTGAGCCCTGAAGGATTGGAGCAGCATCTTGAGTAGCACTGCATCGCACGGCCGCCTAACCAAGCCATGGAGCTGATAGGAGAGAGTGTTCGTCTCCTTGCAGTTGGGGCAATGTGCGCGCAACTATCGCGGGTGTCTCATGCCCGATGTCAGGTATCCAGAAGGTAATATGAATATAAACTTACGAGATTCGCAAGACTC
>JABIQT010000389.1 GCA_018667995.1 Candidatus Latescibacterota bacterium | reverse complement strand
CCTTTACTCTACTGGAAGTTTACCTATTCAGCACTGGAATGGCCGATGTCATCGCGCAAGCATTCCTCGGCACCTCATGGTTACTGGTTATTGGTGGTTTCATGGTGGTCAGCTGGCTCGCCACCCACTTGGCCAATAACTCCAAATCTCTTGGCGCACAATATGGTGCTCTTGCGGGTTTTGTGGTTGCCGAGGCTTTGATCTTCGTGCCCATATTGTACATTGCTCAGACTGTGGCTCCGGGTGTAATCGAGAGTGCCGCGACCGTCACCCTGATCGGGTTTGCCGGGCTAACCATGGTGGCTTTCCAGACGCGGAAGGATTTCTCGTTTCTCGGGGGTGTCCTCCGGTGGGGTTTCATGGCGATGCTCGTACTCATCGTTGCGAGCGTCCTGTTTGGGTTCAACCTTGGTACCTTCTTCTCCGTTGGCATGATTGCTCTGGCGGGTGGCGCTATACTCTACGACACATCCAACGTGCTTCATCACTACCCTGAAGATCGCCACGTGGGTGCGGCGCTGCAGTTATTCGCTTCGGTTGCGCTCCTCTTCTGGTATGTCCTTCGTCTGCTTATGTCACTGCGTGATTGATCTATAAGATAACCGTTGAAAACTGCACCAAGGTCCCTCCGTCGCCCGGGGGGACCTTTCTCATTGGAGGGAGTTCGTATGAAACTGAAGACGTTGGTCGAATCAAGCGAGGCAGAATGCCTTGCCACCGGTTTCCAGTTCACGGAGGGACCGGTGTGGATGCCGGAAGTCGGGCTTCTTTTCTCAGATATACCGGGCAACCGGATCAACAAATGGACCGAATCAGAAGGGATATCCGTTTGGCGGGAACCGAGCGGTAACAGCAACGGATTGACCTATGATCTCGAAGGTCGGCTTCTGGCCTGCGAGCACGGCAATCGGCTCGTTTCGCGAACCGAGAAAGATGGCACAGTTATTCCATTGGCCGAGACGTATGACGGCCACCTCCTTAATAGTCCCAATGATATTGTGGGTAGGTCAGACGGAACAGTCTACTTCACGGATCCTCCGTACGGCATTAAACCGGAGGAAAAGGAGCAACCACATAACGGAGTCTACTTAATGCGCCGGGATGGAAGTCTGGAGCTCCTGGCGGACGATTTCGAGCGTCCTAACGGCCTGGCGTTCTCGCCTGACGAGTCCACACTCTACGTGGACGATTCCTTTCATCGCCATGTGAGGGCATTCGATGTAGAGTCCGACGGGACAATCTCGAACAGCCGGATCATAACGGACATGGATCACCCCCAACCAGGCTCTCCCGACGGTATGAAAGTTGACGAAGCCGGAAACCTCTATGTAACAGGCCCTACTGGCATATGGATTCTTGAGTCCGATGGGACCGTTCTTGGCGTGTTCAGTCCCCCTGAAATGCCGGCAAATCTTGCGTGGGGAGACGATGATCGTCGGTCGCTTTATATCACCGCAAGGACTTCGCTGTATCGCATCCGGGTATCCGTACCAGGGATGCAGATAGCTGGGGGATAGAGAACCGAGTATTCCGGCAGGCCGAGAGATTTGGGAGCGGGGCATACACCAGGCGATTGGAACCGGTCAGTTTGTTACTTGGCCTCGTTCTATTTCCTGAAAGAGAGCCATTTGGTCGATCATGACTTTATGTATCGCTGCCACGAGATTCTCGGGATTCCAGTCAAAGGCCTGATCAATGAAGGTTTGGGCATTTTCATAGTCTTTGAGTTCAAACAAGGAACGGCCGGCAAGGGACATTATGCGATCCGGCGAAATGTCCGACGCATCGGGGTCCTCCTCCTGAGCGCGCATGATAGCCAGGTAGTGATCAAGTGCCTCACTATACCGTCCACCTGTCATGTGTATCTGTGCCAACTTTAGTCGATACTGTTCTCCGTTCTCAGCGAGAGCCAGGCACCGACTTAGAAGATCCCGAACCTCAGAATGTGGCAGTTGATTGAACATGGAATAGACGGGGCGCTCGGAATTGTAAAGGTAGTCGCTATAGGCATCCAGGGCCGCGACATTCTGGTCCGTCGCCGACGGACGGTAAATCTCGAGAATTGGCGCATGATTTTTTTGATCGAGCGACATTCTCGCAAAAGCTCTCTGCATCGGGATATCGTCCTGTTCCAGGTCCAGATAGCGATCCAGAATGGTATACGCTAGTTTGGGGTGTTTCATGGGACCGGAACTGAAGAGTTCAAAGAGTCGCTTGTAGTGTCCGGAAGTCAACGATGAGCCCCGCAGGTAGTCAGAGAGCAACAATCTGTTTCCTGAAGTAAATCGCTCATCGACAGCTGAAATGGAGGCCGACGTCTTGCCGAGATAGAAGGCGAGAGGAGCTCTGTATTCTATGATAGGCAGGTAGTCACTATTTATAGATCCCTCGGAGCTTATCTTCGGTACGTACTCTGGACTCATCATCTGAAGGGCCAGCAGCGATGGAATGTCATGAATATTGATTGAGGCAAGCTCGTCACGTACGGCGGCATCCTCAAGTTTCCCTACCATCCGTGCTGAATCGAGGGTAATGCGATGTCCCGACCCCAACATGATAAGGTCGTTTGTATTTCCCTGGAATATATAGGTGTATGGAAAGACTCTTTGAAATGTCCGCACCACATCGCTGACCACGTCGTCATCAGTCTCATAGCGGTGAAACCATTGAACCGCTATTCCATCTGGCTTTAGCACCGCTCTTATATCACGAAAAAACTCTATGGAGAACAGGTTCCCAATTCCTGCCATCCATGGGTTTGAAGGCTCATTGATGATTATATCGTACATTTGCGGAGTGGTATTGACATAAGTCTTAGCATCGTCGACAATGAGATTGAAACGCGAGTTATTCAAAACGTCATGATTGAACGGCGCGAAGAACCTTCCCGCCTCTGCCACCCCAGTAGAAATCTCCACACAATCCAAACGCTTCACGGGGTGCGTGAGCACAGATCCTGCCGTCATCCCACTGCCTAATCCTACCAGCAGCACATCCTCAATATCTGCTTTGAGCATCAAAGGCAATTGCCCCACCAACAACTGCGTAGGCACATCGCCCTTCGAAGAAGCATCGACTTTCCCATTAACGGAGAGACTGATCATCACCTCATCTCCACCCAGCGCATGCTCCATCACTGCGACGTTGCTACTCAGGTCCTCTTTATAGTATCGGAGGGAATAATCGTGAACGGGCAACTTTCGGAACTCCGCATAGGATACAGGTGGTTCCCCCCGTAATCTGAATACACCAAGGGCAAAACTCTTGTTGTTCCAGTCCGGAACGAGGAGTGCATACCCCGCCACAAGGCCGACTGAGACAGATGGCACTGCGTATTTCCAGAAAGCAGATAACGGATCGGGCGTTTTCCAAATCAAGACGGCTGCGATTGCCAGATTCATATAGAACGCCACCTCGAGACTGTGTGCCAGTCCGATTGAAGGGATCAGGAGGATTCCCGTGGCCAGAGCTCCGAGCAGTGTACCAACGGTGTTTATGGCATAGACATTCCCTATCCTTCTTGCCACCTGCCGCATGGTAGTACTGGCAATGTTGCTTACGGTCGGAAGGGTCATACCGAAAAACAGTGTAGGAATCAGCATAATGGCGAAGCAGAGACTGAACTTCAGGATACTGTAGTAGATGAATGTCTCAGGGACCGGCCGGAGCAAATAACGAATAGACCAGAAGTAATAGGGCAATCTTTCATAGAGTGG
>JABIQT010000694.1 GCA_018667995.1 Candidatus Latescibacterota bacterium | reverse complement strand
CAGCTCAGGGTTGATATCGGGTTCGTAATTGGCGATATCCGCCTCAAAGAAATCCAGGCCCTTCCACCCGAGGTCGTCGCGTAGTGACCGGCACTTGTCGATGGTGGCCGGATCTCGGTCAATGCCCACAATATGAGGGGTCAGATTGCGTGTGAATTTCAGGTAGTGATATGCTGCAAAAGTCAGGTATGCGCTCCCACACCCGCAGTCAACGATTTCAATGCACTCACTGGGACTGTTGCGATCCGAAATGATCGGCTCTATTCGACTCAAGAACTCATGAATTTGACGATATTTAGACTGCATGGTCGGCTTGATATCACCGTTAGAATCCATAATCTGGATACGCCGCAGAAAGGATTCGCTGTGCTCTCCAGATATCAGGTAATCCTTGGTTCTGTTATGAGCCAGATTGGGGGTGTCGGTCAATGTCGGCTTACCGCTGGATATGCGGGCCTCCCCATTGTTTGACAGTTGTACGCGGATATCCTGGGCGGCTGTCTGAAGGTGTATCTGCTTGAAGGGCATTTCGAGCAGTTCGGCCAAGGCGGATACAATGGCCGCTCCGCTATGGTTTTGCGTGATATCTTTCTTGGCGTCGAAATATGAGAACTGAAGATGATGGCATTCCTTGATCATGACTGGACGGACAACTACCTTTGCGTACGCCAATGCTTGTCCGCGACGTCGTCCGGTGAATGTGAGACGCCTAAATGTGTCCACATTGCTGGCCTCGTTCTGTATGACCATTGTATAGTCTGCGGCATGGTCTGACATGGGTAGAAATCCTCATGGACGATCTATTCTAAGATGCTCTGCGCGAAGCCATTTGCCGGTGGAGTTACGAAGAGGGAACGAATCCGAAATCACTTCCGTTTTCTGTGATAGCAATATATCAAAAACCTTACCGGTACACAACCTGGTTGCCGTCTGAAACCAGGCACTTAGTTACTTTCTTCCAATCGATATTCCAGGAGATACAATGCGACCCATACAGATTGCCGTTTTTGAGGAACTCCCCGATCGAGAGCCCACCCATGCATTGGTGGAAAATGTAGACCTCGTTATCATTAGATATGATGAGGCCGTGTCGGTGATGTATGGTCGATGCCACCATCGGGGAGCTTTGCTCGCCGATGGATATGTGGACGGGGCTAATCTCATTTGTGGCGTTCATGGGTGGGACTACCGTTACGAGACAGGGGTAAGCGAGTACAACAATGATGAGAAGCTTCAGCGCTTCAATGCCTGGGTTGAAGACCACAAGGTACTCGTAGACGCTGATGAGGTGCGGGACTGGGAGACCGCGAATCCGCAACCCTACCACCGTGATGATTACCAGGGGGCCTATCAAGATATTCATGGTGCTGCTGAAGAACCCCATGTTGGGGCTATAAGAGAGCTGGCCGGATATGGATTGAGCCGGAGTGGAGAGCATGGTCCCGTTGGGGCCATGGGTGTAGCGAGACAAGAGCTTCCGTCTTGGGACGATATTCAGTTTGTAGTGGGGCAGTTGGCGACACTTCCACAGCTAGATGAAGTCTCGGTTGCCACCGAGCTCGTAGTCGGTCCGCGAGCTAAGAAACCGTTGGTGCTTGAGATGCCTGTGTTTGTTTCAGACATGAGCTTTGGCGCCCTTAGCGAAGAGGCAAAAACGGCTCTTGCAAAGGGAGCGGAGTTGGCGGGGACCGGAATCTGCTCGGGAGAGGGAGGAATGCTGCCGGAGGAGCAGGCTGCAAACAGCAGGTATTTCTATGAGCTGGCGTCGGCTCGGTTTGGATTCTCGTGGGACAAGTTGAACCTCGTACAGGCCTTTCATTTCAAAGGCGGTCAGGGCGCGAAGACCGGCACGGGGGGCCACCTGCCTGGCTCAAAGGTGAAGGGGAAGATCGCGGCGGTCAGGAATCTTGAAGAGGGTGAGCCAGCTGTCTCTCCGGCACGGTTTCCCGACTGGGATACCACTGATGATTTCAGATCCTTCGCCAATGAAGTTCGCGATCGGACCGGGGGAATTCCTATCGGATTCAAGCTGTCAGCCCAGCATATCGAAGAGGACATTCAGGCTGCGCTGGACATCGGCGTTGACTACATCATTCTCGATGGCAGGGGCGGCGGGACAGGGGCCGCACCATTGATCTTTCGAGAGAACATATCCGTGCCCACCATACCAGCTATTGCCCGTGCCCGGAAATATCTGGACGAATCTGGAAATGGGGACGTGACGCTCATTGCCACAGGTGGTCTGAGGACTGCCGCTGACTTCGCCAAAGCCATGGCGCTCGGTGCTGATGGCGTGGCCATATCCAATTCGGCGCTTCAGGCGATCGGTTGCCTCGGAATGCGGGCCTGCCAGACGAATAATTGCCCGGTTGGTATTGCCACACAGCAGAGCCACCTTCGAGCCAGACTCATTGTTGATACGGCCGCGCAACGGCTCGAGCGGTTCATGAGGTCTTCGGTACACATGATTCAGATTTTGGCCCGTGCTTGCGGACATACGGACCTGAACCAATTCAATCAGTCGGATCTCATCACCTGGAAGCGTGACATGGCCTATCTATCGGGTGTGCGTTACGGCGGTGTGACCCCGCTCTAAACGAGAGATTCCAATCACGAAGTCTCGGGCTGTAGAGAGGCTGCAAGGTCATTCCAGGGATCGACCATGCTGTACACAGACTGGAACAAGGGATACATGGTTTGCCACATCGCTGCCCTGGCATCTCGTGCCTCCTCATCATTGCCGGATTCAAGCGCCTCCCTCAGTTTGGTTGCCTGGGTTTGTTGTGCTGCGGCGAAGTCCTTCATAGCTGCCGCAGCAGTGTCTACATCTGCCAGATAGCGGTCCAGGTGCTCGGTGGTGCTGGCATCCGGGTTTGGTTCGATGTCGTAGGCCGAATCTGGGGTAAAACGTGGAGGCATTTTGCTGCCGTCCTCGGACCAGAATGTATGCGTGGGTTGTATATGGGGCGTCACAGAGAGATACATGATCATGGGTTCATCTCCGACTACCCTCACCTGATGCATTTGATCGGTCAGCGCCACACATAATTGACCGGGGCGGACGATCTCTCGGTCCCCGTCGATTTCGAACTCCGCCTCTCCCTGCAGGATGAGAAAGATCTCTTGGCCCAGGTCATGGCTGTGCCGCTGGGCCACCTGGCCAGGCTCCATTCTTAGAAATCTGGACCGGATTTGAGGTGTTACGAGTATGTTGCGAATGTCCTGGCGATAGTCGTAGATCGCGAAGCTCATGCTTTCTCCTTATTGAGGACGATGCCGAAGTGACTGAGAAGGACTTCATCGAGGTGCTGTCTATCGCGCATTTGAGTCTCCTCCCGGTTCCCGTCATGCGTGACAATCAGCTGCATGCCCGAGATTGAATTTCGACCGTTTGAGGTGGCGATAGTACATATTCTGCCTTTGGTGAAATGTGAAGTTGGCGATGTCTGGTGGAAATCACACATTTGCATAAAGTCTGCATACTCGAAGGGCTTCAGATCGAACCTGTATTGTGGTCGCCCCTCTTCTCCATGCTGCTTTTTGATCAGTATCATTTGGTCGCGAGATTCTTCGATCAGGTAAGCCGAGCCGAACTGGTGATTCGGGGTGCGATCGTGTAGACGCAGCGGCTCGGAGAAGGAATCACCAAACCCCACATCCGCCAACCATGGTTCCTCCAGGTTTACCCTAAGCATCAAGTGATCGAAAGCCGGCCCATATGCGCCAGCGGACCCCATTACCTGGGCTGATAGCATTTCTACTTCGTATCCGATTTGCCGCAGCAGCGCTGCAAAGAGTCCATTGAGCTCATAGCAGAAGCCCCCTCGCCGCTGTTTGATGATCTTGGTAAACAGGGCTCCGTCGTCCAGACGCACCGGTTCACGCATTTCGATGCTCAGATTCTCAAAAGGGACCGAACGCAGGTGGGCCACATGCAGCTTCCGTAGCGAATCAGAATCGGGTGCGAGGGGACCAATCATGCCGATTCGCTCGAGATAGATTCCAACATCCATTGTGCACCGTTATGTTAGCAAAAGTTGTGTTGAATTCTCAGAATTTAGAGACGATAGAGCATGAATCAAGCGAATTCGGCGTCGAAGTGAGTGTTGAAACAGTTTCCAGGGATTCAGATAGGCAAACTCGTCCTGGACAGGACTCTGGCTCTCGGCCTCTTGGGACAGATTTTGACTTGATAGAGGCTACATTGTCGTTATCTTCTGCTGATGCTGTCGGTCCTTTAGACTCCCGCTTAAACGAGAAACGTATGACCATGATTCTTGAGAGTTTCCGCCGGAACCTGTTGCTTTGCCTTGCACTCGCGCTGTGTGCGACAGTGCTGACGCGACAGGCATCAGCGCAAGACTTGCGCCTATCATTGCCCGATGTGGCCGTAACGGATATAGCTTTCTCTCTGACCGTAGAGAAATCCGCGATGGACGGAGTGGTACAGGGAGACCTTACCATTACTGCGGAAACAGCAGCCTCGGTCAACACAATTACACGGCCAGTAAGCATGGACGGTGTGAGTTCCTTGCGCATAGATGGTTTGGTGCTTCCAGCATCAGGCAGCTACACAGTCACGCTTGATACGGACTCAGGAAGCGTGGCTAAAACGCTACGGGTGCTACCCGGGGTGTATACCGTTCTACCGCCGCTCATAGCCATCGCTTTTGCCCTCATATTTCGTCAGGTTCTGCTTGCGCTAGCCGCGGGTGGTTTTCTCGGTGCCCTTCTCCTATCAGGCTACAATCCCTTCATTGCCATACTACGTCATGCCGATCAGTTGATTCTCGAAAGCGTAACCTCCAGGTGGAATGCCTCGGTGATCCTGGTGATCATCATTTTGGGTGGTATGATCGGCGTAATCACGCGGAATGGTTCCGTCTACGGTGTCGTAAACCTCGTTACAGGGTGGGCGCGAACCCCGAGCTCAGGTCAGATAGCGACCATGGCCATGGGGCTCGTGATATTCTTTGAAGGATTCGTCAATACACTGGTGGTCGGGAATACTATGCGACCTGTCACCGATCGTTTGCGAATATCCAGGGAGAAGTTGTCCTTCATTGTGGACGCGACGGCTGCGCCCGTGGCGAGTATCGCGCTCATATCCGGGTGGATAGGATTCGAAGTCGGTCTGATCGGCGATGCACTTCAGAGTGTTGATCTCCCATTCAATCCTTACGTGACATTTATCGAGACTATTCCGTATAGATTCTACCCGATTCTCATGTTGCTGTTCGTGTTCTTCATAGCGTACCAGAAGAGGGATTTTGGCCCCATGTATCAAGCAGAACTTCGGAGTCGGACAACAGGTAAGCTACTTGCCGACGACGCGGTTTCTCTGGGTGGCGACGAGAATGCGCTCCGGCCGATCGGGGACCGGATTACGCACTGGGGTTACGCATTTTTACCTCTGCTGGTGGTCATTGTTGTCACTTTCTGGGGTATGTGGTCGACTGGTGTCAGTGCCATTGTGGAATCCGGAGGCGATGTGCGGGCGGCCAGTCTGTGGTCCATCTTTGGGCAGGGCAATGGCAGTGTGGCGCTTCTGTGGGGATCTGTCTGTGGGGCAATCGCTGCCGTCGCTGCCACGGTGGGATTTCGATTGCT
>JABIQT010000731.1 GCA_018667995.1 Candidatus Latescibacterota bacterium | reverse complement strand
TGGGATCCTACCTCCCAATCCTTGCTATGGACGGATATTCAGACCGGCAGAATGTTTCGATACGACCCTGAAAATGGGACCAACGAGACGATCCATCGCGGTCATTATGTTGGCGGATTCGCCGTCAATAAACAAGGTGGACTACTGCAATGTATCTGGGATGGTGTGGTTCTATGGCGATCAGATGACGATTGGGTCCAGATTCACGAAGGTACTCATAACGGGGACCAGCTAAAATTCAACGATGTTTCAGCTGATCCTGGAGGGCGTATCTTCGCTGGCTCGTTTCTGGATGAAGGCCCGGGCAAACTGTTCAGATTCGACCCTGACGGATCCGTCACAGTGGCTGAAGAGGGCGTCGGCTGCAGTAATGGCATAGGATATTCACCGGACCACCGAACCATGTATTACACGGATTCCATGAAACGCTTGATCTACTCCTACGATTACGATGAGGCCACTGGAAATATCTCCAACAGGCGCGACTTCATCCAATTGGCAGATACGGAGGGCGTACCGGATGGTATGACGGTTGATGCCGAAGGTTTTCTGTGGGTCGCCATTTGGTTCGGCGGCTGCATTATACGTTTTGATCCCGACGGGGTGGAAGAAAGGCGCATCCATTTACCAGCCTCCCAAACCTCAAGTGTCATGTTTGGCGGTAAAGATCTGACGGATATCTATGTAACGACCGCCGATTTCCCAGTGGAGCCGGGCGGGGGTCTCGATCCGGTAGGGTATGACTGGGAGGCGTACAGAAACGGATATCGTGGGGGTGGGCTCTTTTTGGTAAAGGACGCCGGAGTTCAGGGCAAGGAAGAGTATCAGTCCGATTTCTCCTGGCCCGCAAAATGATAGTCTCGGTTTGTTGAGCTTCAGTCAGGGCGGGACGACACGTAGTTCACGTGAAATAACAATCAGCTATGGATAGTACCCGGGAGAAAAAATGGCTTTTGACTGTATCGTTCGAAACGGAGAAGTGATTGACGGCTCTGGAAAAACTCCGCGTTATCAGGCAGACGTAGGGTTTACCGGGGGGTTGGTCTCGGCCATTGGCGATTTGAGCAAAGCCGAATCAGCGCAGCAAATTGATGCCACCGACCGAATAGTCTGTCCCGGATTCATCGACGTGCACGTTCACTCGGAGAACACCCTGTTGGGCGGCAGAGATCAGATGGCCAGCCTGCATCAAGGCGTCACCACCCATCTTCTGGCGCCGGACGGATTCGGTTGGGCCGGGATACCCGACAAGGAGGCCCGCGAGCTCTGGCATTACACTCAGTTTGCCTACGGAGAACCTGTCGAGAAAATCTCCTGGCCAACCATAGAGTCATACCTTTCCCTATTTCCCGGAAGATCTCCAGCCAACGTGTACCCTCAGGTGCCGCACTGTGCCGTGCGCGTTAACGCCATGGGGTGGGCTCCCCGCCCCGCCACACCTGACGAACTGAAAGTCATGGAGGACGGAACCCGAGCCTGGATGGAGGCGGGTGCAGGATGTCTCTGCCTCGGATTGGACTATCAGCCCAGCGCCAACGCATCCTTTGAGGAGTTGGTCGCCCTCTGCAAAGTCGCAGCCGAGTACGACGGTATTTATGCGGCCCATCTCAGATACCAGATTCTGGGACGTGAAGGTGCCTGGGATGAGATAATAGAGTTGCAGAAGGCAGCCGACATTCCCGTTCACGTTTCCCATGAGAGAGTCGATGAATTGTCAGGGGCAGCTCTATCACGGTCAGAGGAAGAAAATGTAGACATCACGTTCGAATCCTACCTCTATCCTGCCGGTATGACGCATATTACCATGCAGTTGCCTATGTGGGTACAGATGGGCAGCCCGGACGAAGTCCTGGACCGCATGAGACTGCCCGACACCAAGGAGCGGTCTCTCGCTTTTCTAAAGGAACGTGGCGGCATAGCAGACTATCAGATCATCGGATACACGCCATCGGGCAACTATGCCGGCATGCGGCTGGGTGAGGCTGCAAGAGGCGTCGGCAAGTCCAATGAGGAATTTGCCTATGACCTGGTTCTTGAAGAAAACGGCATTCAGGCATTCGTCGTGCTCTGGCCCCCCAATGAGGAAGAGAATGTTCGAACGTTGAATAGAACGGCGCAACACCCGAAGATGATGCTGGCCAGCGACGGCATCTATGATGCTCAGCACCCCCATCCAAGAGGATTTGGCTGTTTCGCACAGTTTCTCGGACGCTTTGTTCGGGAACGCAAACTGCTATCCCTGGAAGAAGCGATATACAAAATGAGCGGTTTTCCTGCGGAACGATACCGGCTGCCGGAACGCGGCCGTCTTGCCGAAGGAAAACCGGCTGACGTGGTCGTATTTGATCCAGACACTGTCAGCGATAGATCTACCTTTGAGACGCCATTGGAAACAGCCGATGGCGTTTCCTGGGTTATCGTGAATGGTGAGCCGGTTATTGCTGAAGGAACACCAACCGCCAACAGACCCGGGCAGGTACTCTCGAGAGGAAGATAATATGCCGGAAGAAGTTCAGATGGATTGGGATCTGACACCGTTCTTCGACTCCTTTAATGGTAAAACCATGAGGGATTTCAAGAATGCCATCGCTACAGATACAGATTCGCTACGGTCGCGAGCACAGATCCTCGCTCCATTGGACGCGTCAAATGAAGACGAGTGGCTATCAGTAATCGTGGCATACGAGGAGATCGAAACGCGGCTTGGTCATCTTTCCTCATACATGTCCTGCCTCTCGGCTGCTGATGCTCGCAATGAAGCCTATGCAACAGAAATGGCAGCCCTGAACCTGATGTACGCCGAGGGGGCGAAACTTGACATCGAGTTGCTACGGGCGGTTCGAGACGCGTCTGATGAGATCTTCGAATCTCTCATCGCGCGGAACGAATTAAAGGGAACCGGCTTCATACTCGGCAAGATGCGTACCCAGGCTAAACGGACCATGGACCCCGACCTGGAAGTTCTTGCCGCAGATCTCGGGGTGAACGGAATCGAAGCGTGGGGTGCCTTGTATGACAGCGTTTCCGGAAAGCTGGAATTTGAGATGGCCTATCCGGATGGACGCTCAGAGACACTTCCCATTTCACAGCGTAGGTCGTTGATGGAGCACTCTGATCGGGCAGTAAGGATGGCCGCATTTGAGGGTGGCAATAAGGCCTGGGAGAGCATGGAATCGGTAACCGCCGCAGCCTTGAAC
>JABIQT010000451.1 GCA_018667995.1 Candidatus Latescibacterota bacterium | reverse complement strand
TTTAAGAATCCACAGACAGGCGCAGTCAGGCCATTCGCGATCTCGGAATTTCGAATGGCCGATGCACTGCGGGTCGACTTTCCAGAGATTCCTCAGATCGTCCGACTGTATCCTCAAGATGGCACATTAGTTGAGCACGAAGGTGAGACGTTCAGCGAAAGAAGTTTCATGTATGTGGATCCCAATTTCTTCGACATGTTCTCCTTCAATCTGATAGAAGGAGATCCCAATACCGTACTACGGGATCCCTATACAATGGTTCTTACACCTGAGACGGGGCGTAGGTACTATGGGAACAAGAGCCCTGTAGGTCAGTCTCTGACTGTTCGTGTCGACGAATACACTATCACTGGATTGGTCGAACCGGCTCCAGGAAACTCGCACTTTTCCTTCGACTTTCTCGCCTCAATGGCCGTTTCGCAGCAAGAGTTCTCCAGGATTGTTCTGGAGAACTGGGGAGAGATGACGTCATTCACATACGTGGCACTGTCCGAGAAAATCAGACCCGCAGACTTGGAAGCAAGATTTCCAGCCTTTCTAGAGAAGAATATGTCCGAAGGCTCCTCGGAATTTCGAGAGCTGTTTCTGCATCCGCTAGCGGATATCCATCTGAACTCTCACACAAGCAATGAACTCGGCGCGAATGGTGATATTACGTACGTCTACGCCTTCTCGGCCATTGCATTTGTAGTACTGCTCATCGCTTGTATCAATTTCATGAATCTGACCACAGCTCGGTCGGCGAATCGTGCAAAAGAGGTCGGACTGCGGAAGGTTGTCGGCGCCTATCGCGGCCAGCTGATCCAGCAGTTTCTGGGCGAGGTCATCATACTGGCCCTTATCGGAATGGTTCTGGCAGTCCTGTTGGTCTATGCTGTTCTGCCGGCTTTCAACGAGTTCGTAGCGAAGGAACTAACCATAGATCCAGCGGAGAATGCGGGTATGCTACTCATGTTCACCGCTATTGTGCTTTTCGCGGGAATCATCGCTGGCAGTTATCCGGCCATATTCCTATCTCGCTTTCGGCCGGTTGAGGTCCTGAAAGGATCACTTGCCACCGGTAGCGGCGGCTCCGTGTTACGGAAGATCCTGGTTATCTGCCAGTTCTCGGTATCGATCTTCCTACTTGTCGTAACGGCCATTGTATACGATCAGTTGAACTACGCGAGAAGTATAGATCTCGGTTACGACGAGGAGCATGTACTGGTTCTCAGTTCGCCAGGTTCACTCCGTGCCAAATACCAACAGTTCGGCAACGATCTCCGTACCAACCCCAATATTGTACTATCGGCCGGCTCTTCGCGCGTGCCGCCTGGTCGTCTTAGTAGCAGCATCGGCACCCGGCCTGAAGGCGTGCCAGAGAACGATCGTGTCGGTATGCAAACAATATGGACGGACTTCGACTTCATTGAACTATTAGGGCTGGAAATAGCTGCCGGACGCAGTTTCTCACGTGACTTCCCGTCTGACGTTTCGGGCGCCTTCGTGATTAACGAATCCGCTGCGGCGCGAATCGGATGGACTGCTCAAGAGGCTATTGGCAAAGGATTTGGGAGCAGCGAGATCACGGATTGGGACGAGGGTCAGTGGACACAGAGGGATGGCCAAGTCATTGGCGTGGTTAATGATTTCCACTTCGAATCGCTTCATGACGAAATCGTCCCGACCGTCTACTTCGTGGCACCCAACATGGCCTCAAATTTCTTGATCCGTATAGAACCGGGCGAAATTCAGGAAACGGTGGCATTTATCGAGTCGACCTGGCAGAGATATGTTCCGAACCAACCGTTCCAATATCGCTTTCTCGACGAAGCCTTCGATACATTGTATCGTACGGAGGAGAGACAGATGACGCTGTTCGGGATCTTTGCCGGACTCGCAATTCTGGTGGGGTGCCTCGGATTGGTGGGTCTTGCATCCTTCACTGCTCAACAGCGGACCAAGGAAATAGGGGTTCGCAAAGTGCTTGGAGCTACAGTCCCTAACATTCTGTATCTTCTATCGCGCGAATTCTCTATCCTGGTTCTTCTGGCAAATGTCATCGCCTGGCCAATGGCTTATTACGTCATGTCTCTGTGGCTGCAGGATTTTGTATATCGAGTTGATATGGGAGTGGGGTCGTTTGCCGCAGCGTCGGTGTTGGCCCTGGCCATAGCCTGGATCACCGTAAGTACACAAGCCTTGCGCGCTGCTACTACAGATCCAATAAAGGCATTACGGTACGAGTAAGCGATGATAGAGGGAGTCTACTGCTGGGAGATAAGATATTAGATATCGAAGCCGTCTGAATAGAGTATCTTCAGTTCACGCGAGGGTGATACTGAGCCTTTCCTGTTATCCAGTATGTTGCGCAGATCAAACTCAATACCGAATCGACCGCTGAGGGTCAATCGCGCACCGATATTCAGATACCCTTTGTTCCTACCGAGCCCTGGAAGGCTCTGGTCGTCGTTCTGAGCGAGATCGTATTCGGCCATTACTGAGACGTACTCGTTGACGGTTTTATCGGCACCAATAAACAGGTTGATCTTCCCGTCGCGGTCCTTGTTCTCGATGCTGTAATTAACCCCTGCATGTAGGCCCAAGGTCCCCATCACGGGAAGGTTTCTGGTGAAGACGCCATAGAAGCCCCGTGCCTTTACCTGATACCTGTTCAGATTATCGTCATAGGGCCCGAATCCCTGGGATTCAAAACCCAATGCCAGAGCAGGAAGAATCCTCGTCTCTGTAAGAATTAGATACTTGATCGCCACTTCCGGACGCGCGTTCCAGTTGATCTTCCCGGTGCCGAGCAGGTTGTCACCACCATAGGATACCCCCATCATCAGTCGATCGCTGACACCTGCCGTTATCGAACCCAAGAGGCCACCCCCCGAGTAAACGCGCAACGACATGGCAGCGGTACCTTTCGGAAGTGTTCCCGCCGTAGGCAGGTCAATCAAACGCTGTGGCGACGGGGTCATACTGCTGGCAAAAGACCCGAATTCATCTTGCCCGTATGCCGGAGTAACAGATCTCAGCACGAGCAACAGGCCAGCAACGATCAGAAGCGCTTTACTACCGATATACCTTCCCGCCATATCCTTCTCCACGAAAGAAAACCTACCTATTGATTGGCAACTATTCGATTCCAGAGATCACCGGCCTTGGCTTTCAACTCTTCTACCGTGCCGTTATTCATGAGTACATGATCGGCACTTTGACAGCGGGCCTCATCTGTGAGCTGCGAGGAGATCCGCTGGAGTCCTTCGTCCGTCGTCAGGTCATTCCGTGCAGCCAGCCATTCGACACGCTTTGATTCCGGAGCAGTAAGAACGAGGAGCGTATCAACCATATCGATCTCATCCCACTCAACAATTAATGCGGCGTCGACAATGACCACTTCAACGTTATCCGTCACTCTGAGTTCCGCGATGCGTTTATGGATTTTTGCGACCAGAGCAGGATGAACAATAGCATCCAGTCGCGATCTGGAGAGGGGATCCCGAAAAACTATTCCGCCGAGGATTTTTCGGTCTATGGTGCTGTCGGATCGACATATTTGCCGCCCGAAGGCCTGGATCAGTGTTTCCTGAATTCCCGGAAGATCAAGTATCTCGTGGCCGATCCGATCGGCATTGATTACCACTCCACCGAGGCCCTCGAACACCTGACAGACTGTTGACTTTCCGGACGCAATGCCTCCGGCAACACCAATAACTATCACGACGAACCTGGAAAATGAATGTGGAGAAAGATCATCAGGCTGGCAGCTCAGGACTCGCGGACCGGCTCACCTAATTCGTTGGTTGTTGGCGCGGGTTTCAGATCGTCCTCATGTTCCCCTTCAAGCCGAACGGAGACCATCTTGGACATCCCCGGCTCCTCCATCGTAACACCGTAGAGGTAGTCGGCCGCTTCCATGGTACGTTTATTGTGCGTCACTATCAGGAACTGCGTGTCCGCCGCAAACTGTCTCACGGCAGCAGCAAACCGCCGTACATTGGCCTCATCTAACGGCGCGTCAACCTCATCAAAGATGCAGAAGGGACTCGGCTTGTACAGGTAGATAGCGAATAACAGGGCCGTCGCCGTGAGTGCAGTCTCGCCACCCGAAAGTAGCGCTATGCTCTGGAGCGTCTTCCCTCTGGGCCTGGCCATGATTTCGATCCCG
>JABIQT010000635.1 GCA_018667995.1 Candidatus Latescibacterota bacterium | reverse complement strand
TATCTCGAATGCGCCATACTTGCGCATATATTCCAGTGGAGTCATTCCTTCGGCTTCGGCTGCCTCGGGTAATCCAGGGGTGTGCTCAAAGATATACCGGTAATACTCTTCAATCGTGATTTTCTCACCAGGACGGTAGGGCGAAATGAAATGGTCCCGAATTCCGAGGGATCCGTCCGGATCGATGCGCCACGATAGTTCGATCCAAAACTCGTCCTCCTCCCACACCTCTCCAGGATTAGCCTCATATGTAAACTCCACGGGCTTACCATCACGGCGCATAGCCTCTCGTAAAACGGGCTGGCGGAACCCGATCCACATTCCCGAATGAGTCTCATAACTGATGATATCATGGCGCTCGCTGGCGTGCCCCATGGGCAACACATAATCGGCGAAATACGCGGTCTCGTTCCATGTCGGGGTCAACGCGGCGTGCAGTCCTACCTTTGTCTCATCACGTAGGGCCTCTACCCAGGTGAATCCATCGGGATATGTCCACACCGGGTTAAACACACGTGTGAAATAAACCGATAGTTTGCCCCTATTTTCTTTTAGAAAGTGCGGCAGCAGGAAGCTCATCTCATAGTGTGACAGGGGGTATTCGTTGGGAAAATGGAGCTCATTCCAGAATTTCTGTGCGGGCGGATGATCGAATACTTCCGGTTTGAACTTGTTCCAGCCACTCGGCGAAGTGCCTCCCACGGTGCCTACGCTTCCGGTCAAGACGTTGAGGAAGTGGAGGCATCTGGCCACGGCCCACCCACCCAGATTTCCACTGCCCGCGCTCCTCCAGTTGTGCGTGGCAAACCGGCTACCCGCCCTGCCTATCTGGCGAGCAATGTCCACTATCATTGTAGCTGGTACACCGCATTCCTGCTCAGCAAACTCAGGGGTGTACTCCTGATACTCCTCCTGAATAGCACTTATGTAGTTCTCAAACGTAACATCCTGGTCCGGATGCTCTTTCTTCAGGTAGGTCTGCCAGTTGACCCATGTCTTCATGTACGATTTGTTATAGAGATCTTCGTCTAAAATGATCTTAGCCATGGCCAACAGCACCGCAGCCTCGCTACCGGGATAGGTTGGCATCCAGTAGTCTGCCATGCTTGCTGTATTGGACAGCCTGGGATCCATGACTGCCAGCTTAGCACCATTCATCATTCCCTCTATGATACGCTGAGCATGGGGATTAAAATAGTGGCCAGACTCCAGATGTGCGCTGATAAGCAAAATGAAATCCGCATTTGCATGATCAGGTGACGGTCGATCGAAGAAGTGCCAGATGGCGTAGCCGAATCGGGCCCCCGAGGAGCATATATTAGTATGGCTATTATGGCCGTCAACCCCCCAGGACTTCAGCACGCGGTCGATGTAGCCTTCATGCCCTGGTCGGCCCACGTGATAGGCGATCTCATTATTGCGCCCCTCCTGCAATGTCTTTCGGAGCTTTGCAGCGATATCATCCAGCACGGAATCCCAGCTGACACGTTCCCACTTTCCGTCGCCACGTTCACCGGCTCGCTTCATGGGGTATAGAATGCGATCCGTGTCCGTGATCTGATTGATAGTCGCGGGGCCCTTGGCACACGTGCGACCCCGGCTGCCTGGATGGTAGGGGTTGCCTTCGAACTTGCGGACCTCCATGGTCTCTTTGTCAACATAGCTGAGCAATCCACAGCCGGATTCGCAGTTGAAGCACGCAGTGGGTACGATCGTGTAGTGCTTGGCCTCGCGCTTTGGCCACTCCTTTGCCTCATACTCGACCCAGTCATCCCACTGCTCGGGAGGTGGATAGTCGGTCAGGTCACCCGGTTCGGTGAGGCTGGCAAGATCCGGACCTGAATCGTCGTGTAGATTGTTGATGAGATGGAGTTTCTCTGCAAGTTTTTCTATGAAACCTGGTTTCTTATCCGTGGACATTGCTTACTCCGAATGTATGGAGATCTCAAGATAGAACGCGACAAGGGTCGATCTGTACACTACAGTGGGTCCGAGCTGAACGTTACCAATCACGGTATCCTACAGATAGTTGTGTAACGGCTATCTGTAGGATGTCATGATTCTGCGCCCTGCGTCACGACAATGGTAATGTCTGGGGCGCACGGACCCAAATATGCTCCGTTATATAGATTCCAATTAAGATGCAGATTCCCGCCACAGCGAGAGAGGTCGTGCCACCCAGCCAGACACACCATAGCGGAAGGACGTTTCCGATCAGGACAACGCCGAAGCAGAATGATACACTATATCGCCCGGTAAGTATCATGGATACGACCTGTTTTGCAGCAGCTGTGCTGTGTGTCGTGATCAGTTCAAACAGAAGCACCAGAATGTTAACGATGATGCTGATGTAGATCAAATCTGTCAGAAATCCGTACCAGGATCGACTTCCGCCGGTGAAAAATCCGAAGATAGCGAAGATCGCTGCCCCTGCCATCACTGAGTGTACGATCATGTGCAACGATAGAGTTGGGCTCTGCCAGAAATCTCGTCCTTTGGCCTGGGCGAATAGGAAGGCCGTATACACGGCGGTGATTACCGCGAATAGCGCTGCCAAACCTTGAATGCCGCCCGCAAGCGCCGACCTGTTCAGGACCATGGCTACACACCACAGAGTAAGAAGTGCGCCATAGATAGTGAGTGCATAACCGCCTAGCGTCAGCCAGGAACGCCATTGGGGCCTCAGAAGCACATACAGGAATCGCCTCGGTTGGTCCAGATCCATAACCAAAAGGATCGTGGTGAACAGGAGAAACAGCAATCCTGTCTCGGCACCCAGCCACAGTGTCTCCTGAGATACTTGTGCCCAATTGAAGACCATGGCCAGAAACGGTACCAGAAAGGCCCCGGCAGCGATTCCCTTCGTCCAAACGTATGCCGTGACTTCCCACCCCCAAAGAATGCCTTTGCCCGGGGCGTCATAGACCCGCTGCGCGTTTTCCTGCTTAACAGCCTCGGCGTGGTCGCTCATGCCCTCACCCGGTGGCACGATGATCTCATTTTCGGAATGGGCGTCGTCAATTGAGCCCTGTGCAGCGAGTAGCCTGGCCATCTGGATGGGATCGGCGTGGGAGATGCGATCTTCAGCATACTTGGCGAAATGTCCAACGCCCGTGCTCTGGGAGCTCCACATGTAATCGCTTGAAGGTTCGGTACTGGTGGGGTTTAAGGTACTTTCGTCACCTTCGATATAGAAGAGCTTGGGCTTAGTACCTTTATCGGCCTTGCGTACCGTGACCTGTTCCCTTGCCAGTAATCCAGAGATCTCCGTGTCCGGGTTCGCCATGTCACCTGATATAATAGCATGCTCTGGACATACATTTACGCAGGCGGGCTCCAACCCGATATCAACACGGTGGGCGCAGTAATTGCATTTCGCGGCCGTTTCGGTCTCGGGGTCGATATAGAGCGCGTCATAGGGACATGCCTGCATGCACCCTTTACAGCCGATACAGCGCCTGGGATCAAAGTCGACAATACCATCATCGCGTGTGTACAGGGCAGTAGTAGGACAGATTTCGACACAGGGGGCGTCCTCACAGTGGTTGCACCGCATTACTGAAAAGAGCCGCCGAGTATCAGGAAAGGCCCCCTTCTCTACGTACTTGACCCAAGTCCGATTAACGCCGACAGATACGTCGTGTTCGGATTTGCAGGCAACGGTGCACGCATGGCATCCAATACATTTTCTGTTATCTATGATGAACCCGTAGTTCATAGGCTCTAAGTTCCCTTCTTAGTCTGCGAAATGTACAGAGTGAGCGACGAACTGGTAACCTGATCCCCTCGCCAGGATCGATACCCAATGGCATTTGGCTCCAAAGCGGCGCCCTTCAGGAATGGCTTCCAGATCTGTGCCTTCTGTTTATGCCAGAGGAAAACACCCCCTACATCCTCGACGAGAAGACGCTCGGCTTGCTTGTAGAGATTAGTACGTAACAGAGGGTCCTTAACTTCCGCATTTGCCATCGTCATTAGTTGATCGAATCTGGGATGATTCCAATTATGGCGCCCGTTGCCCAGCCAAAGGCCCAACATGTTGCTGGGATCCACGTAGTCAAATTCGTAAGGTACCAAACCGAATTGCGTGGTATGGTTGTTCAGGCCATCCATAAATATCTTATTCTCTACATTGAGGACTTCCACGTCGATGTTAAGTTCACGTTTCAGTATGGCCTGAAGACCTTCAGCGGCATCCCGGTGCATGGCTGGCTCGTTCCTTAACCACATGTCAACTTTCGGAAATCCCCGTCCCTCCGGGAATCCAGCCTCCGCAAGCAGTCGTCGCGCCAGGACGGGGTCATGCCTCTGAAAGTCCTTAAGCGCTTCGCCGTCATAGGCAGGAAATCCGGGTGGCAGCATCGCATAGGCAGGTACTGCAAATCCCCGAAGCGCGGAACCGGCCAGTGCCTCGCGGTCAATGGCGTGAGCCAGAGCGCGACGGACGCGTATGTCGTTAAATGGAGCAGCCTGGTTGTCGAAAAAGAGGTAATGGGTCCAGAAATTCGGGAAGGTGTGAACCTCTTTTTCAAGGTGCCCATCCGACCTAAGCCTGGCCAACTCGGCCTGGCCCTCAATCTCCGCTATGTATATCTCGTTGGCTTCATATGCCGGTAGTCGTTGCGGTGGCGTGGTCGTATTGAACAGTTTGTAGACTATGCGTTCCAGATACGGTGGGTCAGGTCCCGTGTACATGGGATTGGCCTCGAGAATCATCCGGTCGCCCTTGAACCAGTCCGTGACCATAAAGGGCCCTGACGAAATACTGGTCTCAGCCTGCGTTGACCAGGTATCCCCGTATTTTTGAACCTGATGCTCGGGTGATACCCAGGAATAGGTCAACAGAAGCGGAAGATACGGCGTAGGTGTTTCTGTCGTGACCTCCAGTGTGAGATCGTCGAGGGCACGTACGCCCAGGTCATCAAGCGGGCGGTGTCTCGCCACCACATCCGTCCAGTTCTTTATGACTTGATAATACCAACCAAAATCATACGCCGTATTGGGGTCCGCAGCACGTTTCAGTGAAAAGACGTAGTCGTGCGCAGTAAGGGGAACGCCATCGCTCCATTGCAGACCCGGGCGTATGAAAAACGTCCAGGTCAGGTCATCATCGGAAACGGTCCACCTCTCCGCTGCGCCGCCCCGGAGCTCAAAATTACGACCGACCCGTGTCAACGGCTCTGCCGTCAGGTACTTGCCGGCCGCGCCTTTGTAAACGGAACGAAACCATTCGTTGTAGGGCCTGTCTTCGGAAAACTGTAGAAGCACCTGTTGATCCGGCGGTGCCGCATCCGCTGGCAATGCAATACCCAGGGATGTAGAATAGCCCGAATCTGGGACCATTTCCTGGGAAATGGCGGCGATGAGTGGCGGAATCTGGTACGCGAGAATAATAAGAAATGCTGTATAGAGGAGGCGTCGGAATGAGGACATTGTTTTCCGTGATGGGGTTATGAGGCTACGCCACGCCTTCATACAATCCTAATCGTTCATACGTGGATCAAGAGCGTCACGCAGTCCGTCGCCAACGAGCGAAAACCCAAGCATGGTGAGCGCGATCATGAACACAGGAAATAACGCTAGGTGCCAATAGTAAATCACATTAGGAAGGTGGCTGCTGACCATCTGACCCCAGCTGGGTGTAGGGGGATTGATGCCCAAACCGAGGAAACTGAGCCCGGCTTCGGCAAATATGGCTGCGGGAATACCCATGGCCAGTCCGACAATAATTGGACTCAATGCATTTGGTAGCATATGTCGAATTATCAGGTGGGTATCAGATGCGCCCATGGCCTTCGAGGCTCGTACAAAATCTGACTCCCGCAAGGAGAGAAACTGGGCTCGAACCAATCTACAGACCTGGACCCACCCAGTGACACCGATGGCAACGAGTACATTGGTCAATCCGCTGCCCAGCCATGCCATAATAAGGATGGCAAATAACAAGCTTGGAAAAACCGACATCACATCCACCAGACGCATGACGAAGTAGTCGGCGCGTCCCCCTTTGAATCCTGCAATGGCGCCCAACGGCACTCCGATAAAGATCGAAATGAGCTGTGCCACAAGCCCCACAATGAGGGAAATTCGAGCACCATAGACAATACGGCTGAAATAGTCACGCCCGATACTATCTGTCCCCATGGGATGACTCATGGATGGAAACTGCCAGGCATCATCAAAATTGGCTTCGGAATAGTGGAAAGGTGAGACAAATGGTGCGAAAACAGCGAGAAATGCCAGGAGAAGTATAATGGAACCCGCCACCACGGAGAGTTTGTTTCGTAGAAAGCGACGGAAGGCATCCTGCCAAAGGCTGCTGGGTTGCTGTGGCTGACTCATAAGTGATTCCATTTCGTACGATACAGCGGCTGTAGTATAATTCACCTAAAGTAGTGGCTCGGAACTGCAGACGCAATTCGTATTATAAGAAAAACAGGAAGGGGTGTTTGGGATCAGATAATTGGACAGGCTAACAGGCATTCGGTGCGACGAGTGGGAGTCTACGGCAGAAACCGAAGCTGTCGGCCTTGCCCTTCCATGTCGCACCTGAAGCTCGTTCCGAACCATCGATACCGGTTTTCTGCCAGGCGGCGATAGATACGATTGCGAAACGAGCTTGGAATCAAACGTGCCAAAGCCGTGAGACGCCAGAATCCCCCAAGCAGTTGAAATACACGCAGGACAGCCTCGGACTCCCGATATATCCCGATCCCATCCATATACATTAGGCTCCATACCATGGGACATTGAGGTCGCGCGGGCAGAAGAGCAGCTGCTGTTTCACCTTGAAGAGGGGCGAAACGGAGCAGCTCGTTTTTGTCATGAAACAGGAGGAATTCGATAAGTCGGTTGCAGAGGCCACAGACACCATCATAGAATACGATTGGTCGATCCACTGTTTCGGATGTTACCTCACTCGCCGGCAGACTATTAACCACAGACCCACCCCCGGGCATTTGGCTACGAGACGTTATGACCATGATAAGTCGGACCAGTTTTCTTTGATTTGCAGCCGAAAGTAGTTAGGCCGGCACTTATCCGGAATTGGATTCAACGTGTCGTGTTTCCGATCGCAGGCCGTATTTCGAGTGAAATGTGGAGGTAATCTTGTAAGGTAGAAATGGGAATGAGAGTCTATGGTCCGAACGCCCTCGGTAGACTTATCCGTAGCAGCCAATGTATCAGTCCGTCCCCTATAGAGTCTTACCGTGAATTTGTCGCGCCCGATAGCGAAGAAGTGCTAAAGACTACGGTCTGCCTGGATACCTTTAATCTGCAGATAGCGCTACACTACCGGTTTCCTGTATTCTCGACGGCTTGCACATTCAAGATCTATTTCGCCAACCATTCTCGAACCCTTGCGACGGCTTCAATACATGAGTTGCAGTGTATTCTCAAATACGCCTCATCCAGTGATTGATTTGCTGGCACCTGCTCGGAGGCCTGCAGGGCACTCTCGCCGTCGAAATCAACGTAGGCGAGTCGTACAGTTAATTCTGTCGGAGAACGTCCGAAATCCGTACCTGGAAGAATAGCGACGCCAGTGTCCGCAAGTAGGCTCCGGCACAGATCGTCTGACGTGGTAATTCCCCTTGCCTTAAGTCGGTCGCGATATGACTCAAAGTCGGGAAACAGATAGAATGCGCCCTGAGGATCTGCAAGAGCTATATCATCTTCGCGGAGTCTCTCCGTCAGTAGGCCGCCAAGTGCCTTGAGGATTCGGCGTGTGTGTTTCAGATAATGATCTATATCCGAGCCACCTTCAAAAGCCCTTATTGCGGCGTACTGTATGGGAGCGGCGGTGGAAGTGAACGTCTCGCTGGCCACCGTAGCCATGGCATCTCTGAGCCATGATAGTTCCTTGGGAAAGGCAAATGCACCCAGCCGCCACCCTCCTGCGCCGGCCCATTTGCTGATTCCGTTGCTAATGATCGTGCCCTCGGGATAAAAACGTGATATGGAGACATGTTTTCCTTCATGGTGCAGGCCGCTATATATCTCGTCAGACAGAAGAACCAGTTTGTAATGGCGAGCCAGTTCGGCAAGCGTCTTGAGTTCCTCAACAGAGTATGTGCACCCATGAGGATTCGCCGGATAATTCAGTATAATCAGGCGTGGTCGTTCCGGGTCGCTGCGGCAGAGCGCCTCCAACGCCATAGGCATCAGCTTCCAATGTGTGGAGATATCTGTATCCAGCCACCGGATGTGTCGCCCAATGATACTTGCCTGTGGAGCGTAGGAGACCCAGCTTGGTGTGGGAATTACCAGATCTCCATAATAGGCGAGCTGGACGATGAACATGAGCTCCTTCGATCCAGGGCCGATCATAACATTCTCTGGTCCGTAATGAACGCCTTCGGTCCGCAGAATGTAATCTGATACCTCATTCCGAAGTTCACTGAGACCCATCACCGGCAGGTAGTCCTTCTGGTGTGCATTTGCACGCAGCTCTTCCTGTACCGAGTCGGGAACCGGGAACGGCGATTGGCCAAGTCCCATTCTGTAGACCTGTCTGCCCTCCCGAGACATTTGATTGCTCAGCTCGTTTATGCGCAAGGTGGCGGAAAGTGGAAGCCCCCTGACGTTTAGGTTCAGATGCACATCTGGACTTTCCTTATCGGCCCTGTTCATGAGCTGCCTCGCTCAAGCAACATGGCTCCGGCCATGGCACCCGCGGCACATATACTGACCAGGCCATACCGCACATCTCGGCGAACCATTTCGTTGGCCATGGTGGTTACGATTCTCCCTCCTGTGGCCGACCATGGATGGCCAATGGCAATAGAGCTGCCGAGCACATTGACTCGGTCCCAGGGAATGGAGCCCGTGGGATTCCCTTTCCAGCCCGACTCCCACGCATCTGCATTGGCAAGCACTTGCGCCGCAAAGGCCTCGTGGATCTCTATTAGATCAATATCGTCAAGTTTCAGGCCCGAGCGGGTTAAGAGCTTTGGTACGGCTACTGCCGGTGCCATCAGGAGGCCCTCATGAGGGTCAATGGCGTCGTATCGCATTGCGGAAATAAAAGCCAGCGGTTTACGTCCTTCAACTGCGGCTCTCTCCTCACTCATAAGTACCATGGCTGCGGCGCCGTCTGAAACCGGTGATGAATTGCCAGCCGTAAGCGTGCCACATGCATCGAATGGAGTTCCCAGCGTTGAGAGCGCGGAGAGGGAGCCATCCTTCCTCGGTCCTGTGTCGCGCAGGATGCCATTCATAGGACTTATCTCGTCCGACAAATTCTGTTCGGCTGCGATTGCTTTCTGGTGGCTGGCCAGTGCAAATTCGTCCTGCCGGGCTCTTGAGATGTCCCATGCTTTTGCCGATAGTTCCATGTGCTGCCCCATGGTGAGTCCGGTGCTGGGTTCAACAAAGATGTCGGGATCTGCATGGGACATGGATTCTGCTCCACCCGCAATTCCCGCATCTATTCGTCCCGTAAGAATAGCATCTGCTATGGAAGTGATTGCCCTGAGGCCAGTAATGCAGTAAGAGGAAATGGTCTGTGCCTCAATGTGCCCGGGCAATCCGGCTTCAAAAACCAGTTCACGCGCGAGGTTCGGTTTTCCAGGTTCTCCCACAACCGTTCCAAATGCTATAGCCTCGATGGTAGCCGGGTTGATGTCATGGCGATCAATTACACCTTTAAGCGCCCGTGTTCCAAGCGCGAGGCTGCCGATGTCCTGAAGATCTTTGCCAGATTTCACGAAGGGTGTCCGGCCTCCCGCAACGATAGCTACTCGTCTCTTCATGAGTCTCTCGATTCCATATATTCTGCCCTAAGTGTGCGACGCATAAGTTTGTTAGACGCAGTTCGCGGGAGAGCTTGAGCAGGGACCAGTCTGTGGATCTTATAGAGAGGATTCAGTCTCTTTCCGATCATCCTGCTAAGTTCACTTCCCAGTTCGTCCAGCCCAACGGATTGGTGTGTTACCACAAAAACCACGAGTCGCTCTGCGCCCTCGCCGCCCGGTTGGAAGCCAATAGCGGCACTCTCATAGACGCCCGGGTGAGAATCGATGATCTGTTCGAGTTCCAGGGAACTGACTTTTATTCCACCCAGATTCATGGTGTCATCGGCTCGTCCCTGGGCCCGGTAAAATCCACGGTGCATGCGGAGAGTTTGATCCCCATGTCTTCGTAAGATCTCGCCGTTCGGCCCCTTTGGACAGTCGTCATAATACACCGAGTCATGGTCTTTATTCAGTAGAGATTGCGACAATCCTATGGCCGGGGGGATCAGGAATAACTCCCCCATCTGTCCCTCGGTTACTGGGAGGTCATCTTCGTCAAGCACGACAACTTCTATGCCGAGCCCGGCCGTAGTAAATGTGGACGGCGATGCTGGTTGCACGAGCGTGCAAGCCAGATGACCACCGCCGATTTCCGTCCCGCCCAGATACTCAATAATCGGCGTCCTGTACGCCATTCTGCTCATTAGCCAAAGGTAATCTTCCCGGTTAGACGGTTCACCTGTTGACGTCACGACACGTATGTTCGGCCATTCCACGTGATCCAGTGCCCCTTGATTGCGCCAGGTCCGTACGATGGAGGGGACTACTCCAAGGACTGACACCCGCGCGTCACGGACAAAAGCGGTGAAATCTTCACCGAGGGGGGCGCCTTCGTATAGTGCCATCGTCGCACCGTTAATGAACGTAGCATAGATCAGCCATGGCCCCATCATCCATCCGATGTTGGTCGGCCATGCTACCACGTCATTGCCGTGTATATCCTGGTGAAAGTGACCATCCATGGCGCCTTTGAGTGGGGTAAGATGAGTCCATGGAATGGCTTTGGGCTCCCCCGTGGTTCCAGAAGAGAAGAGTATGTTCGTGATGCATTCCGGTTCACGCGTGACGGAGACGAAGATCTCACGTGCCGAGAGGAAGTCATCCCAAAGGACGTCGCTGTCACGCAAGGACGGAAGGTTGCCTTCATCCGCGGGTATCACGATGGCTGCCTCTATCCCTGCGCTTATTACCTTATTGTACATAGCAATGTCTTTGCCAGATCGCCGATAGCTCTCGACCGTCAGGACCGTATCCGCGGAAGCGATCTCCATTCGGGTTCTCAGTTCCTCGGCTGAAAAGCTGTCTGCGATGGACACCACACGGCAACCCGCACGGATAATACCGAGGTATGCCGCCACACATGCGACGGTCATCGGCATATATAGCGCTATGGCTGTATCGGGCGCGATGCCTCTTTCGGTCAGGCCATTAGCAAACCTGTTAACCAGTTCTTCAAGTTCGCCATAGGTTGTCACGGCTGCTTCGGGCACATCCTCACCTCGCGATAGAATAGCAGGTTTGTCGCGGTGGGCAGTGAAGCAGCTGTCCGCTATGTTCATGACAGCACCGGGAAACCACGTTGGATGCTTACAGCCCTCGGAGAGGTCCAGTATCCGTGCCGGTGGCGTCTCAAAGAGAATCCCCAGCCGATCAATGACATACTCCCAGAATCCCGATTTATTCTGTACGGACCAGGCGTGCAGGTCTCTGTAGCAAGAAAACCCAGTATCTATCAGGGCCTGATGCAGGTTGGTTGCGGTAACGGTCTCTTCATCAGGTCGCCAGACGATTGGCGGGCCGTCCTCTGCATTTCGATTAGCGAAGATCCTTTGAAATGCCAACCAGTGCTCGTTGAACTCCTGCCTCGTGCCTCCCTGTTGCTCGGACACGAATGTGGCCCAAAGCGCGTCCTGTTGAAGGGCTTCCGCGGATTCTGGATCAACTACATCGGGCATTTTCTTTTCCTTTTGATAGGTAACCGCAGCCAACATCCTGCTGCGTAGGGTCCATTGGGATAACGGGGACCCAACCCGGCCAGCTTGCTATGTTCTTGCGTATTCCAAAGGTTGATCAGGTGCCACGTCTAGTGATCCATGCCACCACCTTCTTGTCCAAACGAAGAATGAACACCGTGAAGTTCCCGCTACCAGTGCCGGACAGACGGCGTGAGATGATATCTGGATCAACGGTCTTATCCCGTGTCTTGACCACTACAGTTCCAGCCTCGTTGGCCCTTAGCCATGCAGTGACCTTCTTTTCCCTCCACGGCATAGCTTCAATGAGCTCATACGGAGTCAGCCACGAATTGGGAACGGGATGCCCGGCCGTAAGCAGGCCCAGTGCGGGATGAACGGCTGCCAGATTTAACTGCTCACCTAAGAGTCCCATGAGTCCTGCACGCTCGACTGCCGGATTGACTGCCAACAAGTATCGCTCCGGCGGCGAGAAGCTCATCGGTCGATCCGGCTGGCCTGTCAACGACGTACCGCCAGGAAGGTGGGTGGCTGTCCTTAAACCGGAGCCCTGAGAAAGACGGCCCGTCCAGAGAACGGCTTGTACCAGTGAGCCTCCACTATTGATAATCTCCACTTCACCTTCGGGAAGCGACTCGAATACGATTCCGGGACTTAACTTTATGGCGCAGTCTATGGCACGTTTCATCAATCTGAAGATAATATCAGGACCGGGACTTGCGTCTTCAATTCGGTGCCGGCGGCGGCCCTCCGCCGAGCGACGTGCGGGATCCAGATGGATCGGCATATCCGAAAGCGGCATTTGTTCAAGATCCGCGACGACACCATGTGTCGCTGCTTCTGTGGTCAGAGATACATTGCGTTCCGCCAGCCAGACCCGTTCGGGATCCCGGTCCACAACCGTCAAATCCGTCACTTCAGCCAGAGCCATGGCGTCCCCACCGATGCCACAGCAGAGATCATACGCCCTTTGGATACCAGCCTTTCTGAATCTATTGGCTTTGTGAGTCGCTACGACGCTTCCGGTGGACTGCTCCAATCCAGATGGATCCGCCAGGAGGAGATTAGGACGGCGCATCTTGCCGACGGCTTTCCTACGCACCAGTACGAGTGAGACTGCCGCACGGATAGTTTCGGCCGACCAGTGTCTACGGAGTCGTGTCGCGGTACCAGCCGATGCAGGATCCTCCGATTCGGAAAGGGCCTCTATCAGGTTGCGATTATCGGATTTGACTAATGACGGCCAGATTCCAAAACAAGATGCCATAGTGCCTTATGCCCCTGTTGACCAGGCGCCAAAAGAAAATGCCTCGGGAAGGGCGTGCAGCTCTATCTCACCGGCTTCATCTGTCTCCAGTACCTCTGCCATGTGAGCATTCCACTTGGGGGTAACAGGGTTGTTTGCTATAGCGTCCCAGTCTTGTTGGGTTGGTGCCGTACCGTGAAGGAAGAGAAAGTCATTGAATCGGAAGATCACCATGTCGACACCATGAGTGGTCATGACCTCCTCCAGCTCCGGCCAAAGTTTGTCGTGGCGCTTCTTGTACTCATCATAGCATCCCGGTTTGAGTTTCAGTACCTGGCCGGTGTGGATCATGGATGCCTCCTATGGCTTTGTGGCGGGCGTGAGGGCGAATATGGCGCCTGCGGCTATGAGTCCAACAAAGGCTGTGTACATCATGGCAGAGAAGTCGGTGGCCTCTATGGCGATGGCCGTCAACCACGGCCATACACCGATACCCAGTGATGCGGATGCCATTATCGCAGAACTTGCGGTTCCTATCCGGTGCGGTATGCGGTCAGCCGCCCATGCCGTCCCCAGCTGGAAAGCTCCGGCTACCCCCATTCCTAGGAGTACGACCGCTCCCAGCGAAACAATGGCCTGTCCCGCCATCTGCTCGAGAACGGCGACAGCAAGGGAACAAGTTATTGACCAGAGCAGGATGGTGCGGGCGGAAAATCGTCGACTGAGGGTAATTGCTCCGCCCCGCATCACGAGAATACCGACCCAGAGGAGAGACGGCGCGAGTGTGGCCAGTGCGTGACTAAGATCGTATTGAGTGACCATGTAGAGATAGGACCATGTGATGAAAATGCTTTGCACGCCAGCCAGGGCGAATACCCCCAGGCACACTGGAGCGATGCTCTTCAGGGCGCTACTCGTGCTCCGGGTATTATCCCGGTAATCTTCGTGTGGGGTCCGTCTCGATTGCGTAGGGTACTGGGCATCGGGAGAATTGCCCTGCCCCTTAACTCCTACAAGCCGGAAAGCAACAGCGACAAGTATAGCCAGCACGGCGACTACCAGGTAGTAGGTCTGCCAAGATCCTGTGGTGAGCAATACGCCAGCAATCAGCGGTGTAATGATCGCAAAAACGCTGAATGACGAATGAAGAACACCGAGAT
>JABIQT010000570.1 GCA_018667995.1 Candidatus Latescibacterota bacterium | reverse complement strand
GGATGACCGCGTCAATTTATGCACAACGGGACCGATTCAACACGTTGATTCTGGAGCGAAAAAACATCGGTGGTAACGCTTTCCTTACACAGACTATAGAGAATTACCCCGGTTTCACTTCCATCTCCGGCCCCGACCTGATGAATAGGATGGCCGAGCAAGCCACCACATACGGAGCGGAGATCAAACAGGGCGTCGAGGTCACGGACATTGTCCGGGTAGATCAGAATTTCCAAGTGGTTACGAACATGGGTACCTTCCGGGGCCGCTCAGTGGTCATAGCCGTTGGATCGTCATATAGACGGCTCAACATCCCGGGCGAGGAGGAGATGATTGGGGCAGGAATTCACTTCTGTGCCACCTGTGACGGCGCATTCTACCGTGACCGCGACATCATCGTAATCGGTCGCGGAAACAGCGCTCTCGAAGAGGGCATCTTTCTTGCCGGATTCTGTAAGTCCGTCACCATAGTGAGTAACAATCATGCCTTTTCCGCATCGGACACCTACGTCGAAAAACTGTCGTCCATTGACAATATCACAACGCATATGAACAAAACATCCATAGCCTTCGAAGGAAACGAAAACGGGGATTTTAGAGCTCTGAAGATTCGTGATCGTGATACCGAGGAAGAATCAGAGATTGTGGCTGATGGTGTGTTTATATTCATAGGACAGGTACCGAACACATCCTTCCTGAAGCCTCTTATTACACTGGATGACAGGGGATTTATCCAGACTAAATCGGGCGTTGTTGAGACCGACATTCCTGGTATATTTGCTGCCGGAGACTGCCGCAAGGGCGCGCTGGCACAGGTAGCATCGGCCGTCGGCGAGGGAGTAATGGCAAGCTACGGCTTGCGGGCCTATCTGAGGCAGTGATCGGGATACCGGTTGATCCCGACGGCGTTATCGATTCGCGCGAGACACACGGTGTAGTCGAAAGTCCGATGGACGTCGGGCGTGATCTTCCCGCCTGCATTTCCGAGACTACGTCCCCATAGAAAAATCCATCAATGCAGACAACTGGAAGGACTTCAGAATCACCGGAGGACATACCCGAGAATTGCCACATTCGACATGACATTCTTCCCTCCTCCACCTCGCTGGGGACATGTAGTGTGAATAGTTCGTCACGGCCCATTTGCCTCCGAGTTCCTGACTATCGGATTACTAGATCATTCTGCGATATCCCCGCCGTAGGGTGTCTTACCCGATTACCGGGACAGGATGTGTTAAGCGCCCTTTGTAAGACATCATCCCCCAGACTTAACCGTGGTGGATGTAATCACAATCGTATTATCAAAGGGATCGTGGACAATGAAATCGGTATCTCCCCAAGGTTCGTCCTGGATTTCCCGCTCGAATCTCACCCCTTGTTTCTTGAGCGAATCATACCAGACACGGGCATCTTCAACCTGCAAGGTCATACCACGTCCCTGCCCTGCCGGGCCGCTGCCCTCGTGCTCCGAGAGGTGGGCATATAGCGTGCCTCGTTTTATTCCCATGTAAACCGGAAATCCTGGTTCGTGACGCCATTCGAAGGTGACTTCGAATCCGAGGTCGCCTACGTAGAAATCGATGGCCTGATCGTAGTCAAGAATTCGAAGATGAGGAATGGCCAACTCCATACCGGGGCTCCTTTATTTATTGAGAAGGATCAGACTGAGCTATGGAAGAATCCACTCAATCGTATTACGTGGCGGTAGGCGTGTGTGGTAGAGACATAGCGAGAAGCCGGGCGTTCTATCTTCAGAGATATTTCCAAGCTCAATCTTGACTGAACGACTCCGTACCACCCTTTCCGGCTACAACGTCTATAAGTGTTTTTATGAGGCTAATACCTGTCTGTAGCGGCTGATCGTTTCGATCGTAGCCCGGATCGTAATAAGCCGCACAGCAGCCTTTTATAGTGAACCGATGACCGATCATCTTTCGTTCTGAGCACCTGCGGACCTAATTCTGGTACTGACTCATTTCTGAATCGATATCCTTGCGCAGATCCATGAGGCGTCTGGCATAGGATTCCAGACCAATATCATCCTTGGCTTCAGGTTTCCATACGGGTACTTCTGTCGGTTTACCGTCATCGTCCAGAGCCACGAAGATGATGACGCAATGCGTCGTCTTCCTTGTGGGATCTGTCCGGGGATCACTCGCCCATACATCTACACTGATGTGGATGCTGGTTCGTCCGGTATAAATCACCTTGGCGTACACGTCGACCAGATCACCGATATGGACCGGACTGAAGAACCGGATCCCACCCACATAGACGGTTACGCAATATAACTTACTCCAGCCGGCAGCACACGCATACCCGGCTTGATCGATCCACTTCATTACGGAACCACCATGGACCTGCCCTGCGAAATTGCTCTCTCCCGGTTCCGCGAGAAACCGCAGCGTTACATCCCGAATGGGTGTCATATTGCTCATCCCTTTATAGTGGCATCTGGCACGGATTGCTTAATCGGACCAAATGGCATCAAAGTTGCCTTTTTCATGACCAAGAACGAAGTCAGTTAGTTCTCTTTTCCAGACGTCGTCTGCGGACGATATGACCAGAGGCGCAGACTCATAATCTTCCAGCCATCCCTTCAAGAGAAACACTCGTCGATCAAAACAGGCCCGGATCGCCTCCGGATTCACATACTCAATGCTACGATACCCCCTGATGAAACCGTCTTTCAAGCCGGATGTGATAAATGTCTCTATATCATGGCGAAAATCGAATAGCACCATATATATGGTATTCCCCAATTCATAGGGTACCGACGCATAACACGCATTCTCGAAATCGATGATTGCCGTACCCTGTCCCGATACCAGGACGTTCGAGGGATTGAAATCTCCATGAATGAGCACTTGCCCACCTCCTGCCGGCGGAAGTGCCGAAAGCTCATACACTGAAGTTAGGTCGTGCATAGCGCGGTGCAGCTCCACCAATATTCTGCCGAAAACCTGAGCTCCGTTTTGCGTATCCACAGCAATGGGGTCGCCACTGAAATACGGAGAGAGAGTCGCATGGTGCGGTCGTCCATCGTGAGTAAGCGAAATCACCGATTCACCTGACGGAAAGGGGACCGGTCCATGAACCAGGTCAGTGAGATCCGCCAGATCTCCCATCAATAAGTGCACTGCCTTCAGATCCTCGAGTGATCGATGCCGCGCGTCCGTTACACGCAGGACACGCGTCCGCTGACCATCCAGAACCCGATAGACCGTATTCTGGTGTCCGCCAAGACCCGCAAGAATCTCTATTCCGGCAATCTCATTTATGGTCATAGTGCATGGTACCCTCTGTAAGAATCTGGGCACTATCAGTTGGTGGTTAGGTCGTATTCTATGAAGTGGCCCTGCACCAAAGCGCCACCCTCTTCGCGATAAAAGTAATCGGCGAGTGTGCCATCGGCGCCTATAGCGAAAGTCTGCTTGAACTCGCTGGCGCCATCAGCTCCTGATCCTAACAGTGTCACTCTATCTTCTTCAAAGTGTACGGTGCCCACACTGCTTGCCCCTCGATTGGTCAACTGCAGAAACCGGAGCTCCTCACGATCCTGGTCCCAGAAGTAAGTGGTCTCCATGGTGAATTTCACAGCCTTGCCGTCCAGTATTGAATCCCACCGTACCGCATGCTCAATCTCGGAGTCGGTGGAACCTACATAATGTCCGATCCACTGCTTGCTCATCATTGGCTTCAGGATCTGTAAACGTTCATCCAGATCTTGAGCCGAGAGGCACGATGGAAGGAACAAGAGCAAAGTGAATCCAAAGGCGAGAAACCTCTTCATCTGCGACCTCCTCTCAAGTAACTCTTTCATGATATCTACCGTATCGATCTATACAGAATGGACCACGCCGACAGGCAGGAATAAATGCGAATCTGCCTGGTGATCTTCCGACTGCATTGTAAAATATGTCACCGTGCCATCGCGAATGATCCCCATGGTTTTCCAATATCAACCGGTCTGCATCGCCTTCCGCCACGCCTGTATTATCGTGGCATGGTGCTCAAAATGATGGGTATGAATCTTGATTACGGCATCGATAGTCGTCGAGTTCGAGGGAGAGATCTTCTGAGGTTTCGGTGCTCCCTCTTTCAGCTTC
>JABIQT010000906.1 GCA_018667995.1 Candidatus Latescibacterota bacterium | reverse complement strand
TGTTATAGGTGAACCTATTGTTATCAAAATCGATGAGGTTAGTGAAGTCATTCCGGAAGTAGGTCGCGCCAAAGCCTACTCTTTCGTGCCAGCCGTACTGTTCAATGCCCGCATCCCACCCCTTGCTCTCCCCGGGCTGCAGCGTTGGATTACCGAATGAGGAATAGAGTTGAAAGAGCGACGGTGCCTTGAACCCAGTACCGTAGGACCCCTTGAGGCGAGTCCCTGTCTTCGCGACAAATACGGCCGGAGCCACCCGATACGTGCCCTGGTTGCCGTAGATGCTATGGTCATCCAAGCGCGCCCCTGCTGTCAGGAAAACCATGTTCTGATACTGGAACTGATTCTGGATGTAATAGCCGGTGATGCGCGCCGCCTGGGCAGCAAAGATGCTCTCGAAAGGTCCGAAGGCGCCATCGGATCGAAACGTCGAGTTTCCCTGTTCTTCCTCAGTCTCGGCACCGAATGTCAGTGTGCTATTCTCATGGAAATGCAGTGTGTTCTGCCAGTGCAACTGATGTATTCTGCCTTTGAAGGTACTCTCCGAGCTGTCCACGGGGTGCGAAGCGTCGGTGGGGTTCTTATTCTGGCGATCGTGGTCACTGAATGCATATCCGAACGTCTGAAGCCAGCGTCGATCCCAAAGCTTCAGAGACACCTCCGGGCGCACGAAAATCTGTCGGGAATCCTGCCTGTTATTGGGATCATCCTGACCGACCCCGCCACCGTTGTCGATATCACTAGCGGTATCGATACTACGGAATACCAGATCCAGACCCAATCGATCATTGGGAGTGAATCCCACGCGACCCGAAACAGTGGCATTGCGATGGCTATCGGGTTCGGTATTGCCCTTGGTCTCGGAAGCTGCTGATATGCCCCCTACGTTGAGCCAGGATAATCCCATGGAGTAATGATATTGAGAAGTTCCGCCCGCTACGCGTCCGTACCCGCGTAGCGTCCCGAGCGAGCCGCCCATGGTCGAAAGCCGCATGGATGGCCGCCCCGTTCCTCTTCTGGTGACGATATTGACGACCCCACCGATGGCGTCTGAACCATACAGCGTGCTCTGAGGGCCCCTCAGCACCTCGATACGATCTATGTTGTCCACAGGGAGGTCGGAGAAGTTGTACGTGCGGCCCACAGATACGGGGTCGTTCATTTCGACGCCATCTATCAATACGAGCGTATGTCCGGCATCGCTGCCACGAAGAAACAGGGAGGTGAGTTTCCCGGCGCCTCCGGACTGTACAATATCCAGGCCAGGAGCCGAGCGCAGTGCATCCAGCACAGTTGTCTGCTGCGACCTGTCGATGTCTGTCGCCGAGATGACCGTAATGGAGCTGCCCAGTTCTTTGACGGATACCTCGGTGCGGGTCGCCGTGACGACCACCGCATCAAGCATGTTTTCCCAGTTCACAGTGTCTACCTGTGCGGACTGGGGTTCAATCTGGGCGTAGATAGGTTCAACGCTGTGGACCAGCAGTCCGAGTGCGGTGAGAAAGGCTAGTCTTTTCATGATGTCTCCTGTTGAGAAATGCATAAAAAAATCCCCGAACCTGAACGATGCAGGTCCGGGGATGCCGTTTTCCATCCGTCGGATAAAGATATAGTACCATACATCAGAGCGGCATGATATGCACGCTTCACTACTGGATATGGCAATCCCGTTGTTCTGACTTGGACTCCATTCCACGGGAGTCTAAAACGTCAAAAGGGATACAGGTCGGTCTTCTGGCTTCCGGATCATTCTCACGCCGCGCCTTCCCATTCCATACGGAACAGTGGCATCATGCGACGATCGTCCCCGGTTACAGCGGCGGGTCCGCGACGGATTCACACCGTCTTCCCATGTCCATCAAAGTGGACACCTGTTGATGTGCTGATATACTACGCTTTTGCTCTGAGGCGTCAAGAGGAAATCGGAGAGGTGCGATTGGGAGAGACACCTGAGGATCGTCAATACCCGAGCCAGGGCCACGAGCGACGCCGATCGCGAATCTTATCCGATCAGCTCCTTCATTCGTCCGTTTTGGTGTTAATAGAGGGAAACAAGACTGCTTCGGATCTCAGCCATCACACTGATAAAGGAGTTTTGCATCGACACATCAAGCGCCCCGAGGATAGGATTTCAGTCGTGTAAGATTGCTGAAGCTGTGTTTCTGAGGTCCGTGACTTACGCATAATTGGTTTCCGCAAGGCCAACGGAGACTATGCTGAAGAGCTCTGATTACCAAGTAGTATAGATTTGGTTGATGCTTTCACAGTCCAACTTTAGGGCTAATGGTGCTGAATGATGCCATAAGCGTCGACACGAACGCCATCATTCTGCCCGGCGAGCAGCCTGCGCAATGCCGGGGAAGCCTGGTCGACGATCGCTTTCGGCCATTCAGGCACCGTACCCAGCGGCGCTGCCCAGGCGGGTCTGAAAGATGGAAATACACTGGGACGGGGTTTTCCTGAGCGCATGATACCACCGGCGTGTATCGTAAGATTGTGAAACATCACCGCGTCCCCAGCCTTGGCTAACACCATTCGGGCACCGCCGGCAAACTGCTCCCAACTGTCGCCCTGGGCTCCCCAGGCAATTTTATGGCTACCGGGCACTACCCATAGAGGTCCTTCGTCCACTTCCAGATCAATCAGATAACAGCCCACATTTCCCCAGGAGGCACAACTGTTTCGGTAGTCTCCGTTTTTAGGGATTGGAGTGTAGTCACGGTGCATGCGTTGCCGACCTCGCTGCCTGTTGTCTTCGGTCTGATCGCGCCACTCTTCGTAGACCGCTTTGAAGAAACGGATATCTTCACCGTAGCACAGGCGCAAAGCCGCCAACAGTTTAGGATTGGTGATTATCGCCTCCAGCGCCGGTCCCGGCCAGCGATCGATAAAATCATACCGTGGGCTACCAGCCGCCTCATTGGCAATCTCTGTTATCTGAACAGGTGAAACGACCTCCGGCAACAGAACAAAACCATATTCGCTGTAGTATTCTCGCTGTTGTTCAACCGAGAGTGTTGTGAATATAGAACGGTCCAATACGTTATTAGTCGTTACAGGTGATGACATGACTGCACTCCTTTCTTACTTGTAATGAGACTCCACAAATCATCGTCACTGATACTGTCTGTGAGCAACTCGCCTTCGACATGCTCCGAAGCGATGATTGCGAGTTCGTCTACATCCTACCAGGCGTGTATAGTGGCGTTATATGGATGATTGAGCCTCGCCACCTATTCCTTATCAGAGGTCCTAAAGCGGTGATGGTTACAGGGATGATACCGGACGTGATTCCCTGTTTTTGAACTCTGAGACCGGCTCTGGGAGCATTTTTCTACCAACCAGGTTGTTCAATCAATAGGTATTCAGGTGTAATAATTCTCTCTTGTTTACTATCTGTCTTCTTTCGCCCTATACTATACTAGTCGTGTTCACTTAGATCAGGTACACTATGAAGCGTCATCTGCCTCTGATAGTTCTGAGGCCCCAAGACCCCCATTGTCATCGTTCTCATTCTTTTCCGCAAGAAGTCGATAACGACCGCCAGGCCGGGTGGAGAGACGGATCATCCCATCGGTAATATCCATGTTCTTATAGACCTTTCCATCGCCGGTCTCTACCCGACAGGGATGCGGCCATGGGTTGCGCACCCGGCAGGCTTCGCCCAGGCGGGATTCTATATCAATGGGGCCGATTGCGCCACCACGCATGCTCGCGGAGACTAGGAATCCACCTCTGGCCAGTAAACGAAACGAGACATCCCATTTCTTGGGCCAGGCTGGGAAGACGTTCATGACCTCCGGGCTACCGGGTGTTGGAGCTACACTTTGCAACAACGCCTCCTGTAGGGTCAGAGTCAGTAGACCAAGATGTTCCACGGAGTGTGCGGTAGAACCTTCGAACAGACTAAATCCATTGGGCAACGGGGCAAAGGCGGCGCGGTAGCGCTGCAGAATTTCGGGCAACTTCTCACCTGCTCCGGTGCGGACAGCAGCTATAGGCGTACGGATAGCAGTTTTTAGCGCCCCACCTGCCAATACATGCTGGTGTAGCGGCACCCGCTCCAAGGTGCTCCGAGCGATGGTATCCATAGACGGATCCCGCGTCTCGATCGTCCAGTCCTCAAAGGGGAAGATGGGCGAGAGCTGCACATCCCCGACATTGTGCGACCCGTTCACAGCATCGAGATATCCCGCCGCCCAGGCATCGTCGGCCAGAGCTCCGTCTGTCAGTGCTCTCGCACGCCCATCGTGGCCCATGGGATAGGGAGCAAGACCATGGAGAAATTGCTGCCATTCTGCGCGCAAATCCACGTCAAGATCGAGTTGTTCGGCGGCGTGAATCGCCAGGGGCAGCACTCCCCGGATGGCGGCCAGATCCATGATGCTGTCCGTAACGCCCCAGAAATCCTCGTGGGCGTTGGTGCGGTGCATGTGCCAGTAGCCATCGGCGCCCCTGCGGGCGAGGCCGCGGTAGAACTCCGCCACGCCATGCAGCAACGGGTAGGCATACGTGAGCAGCCAATGACGGTCACCGGTGAAACGGTAGCGCCACCAGGCATGGACAGCCAGCTCTGCACCAGAGGAGGTTACATGACTGATCCAACTATAGCCGTCCGGGGTTCTATCGTCCCGTCTCGTGGAAGCTTCAAGATGCCAGTCGTATTCACAGTGCGCTACAAGATCGGCCGACACTTCAGAGTCATGAGGATTATGCAGTAAGCGATCGCGATAGGGCTCCACGAGAGACGCAGGCAGCGCCGTCGGTCCATCGAATGGCATGGTCTCAGGTAGGAACATCCCTTTCGCGTTCCAGCGTTGCAGGGCGGCGTTTTCCATGGCCGGCAGGGCGCTCCGGTACATCGCGAAGAATGGCGCCGCCAGATCGCCAGCGTCAGCGGCATGCAATGGCCAGTAGAGCATCTCAGTGGTCCACAGCCAGAACTGCGAGCCCCAGGCGCGGGTATCGCCCTCAGTGCTGAAGATCGAGCCGTTCCACTTCGGTGGAAAGGCGCCTCGCGATGAGGAGGCCATGTGGTATAGGAAGAGAAGCCGATCGCGTGCCGCCTGTTCGCCGCGGCCGTCGGTACTCTTGATCTCGACAAACGACCGCTCCCAGAACGCATGCCACCAACGGATATGCCGTTCCTCTGCTGCCGACACGGCGTCCGATGCGCTGAGCGTGGCAAGGATCCCCTCTGCGTCGGCACAAACATCGTTATTTTCATCCATCGAGGCTGCACTGGAGACCAAAATGGTCCGCGTTCCGAATGCCGGAGGCAGACTCAGCGTGCGCGAATTCGCGCTTACGCCTACAATACACGCGTCATTTCCCGGACTTGAAACTGCCACTGCGGACGAACAGTAATGATCTGTTTCGCGGAATGTTTGAACGACGGAGATGTTCTCGGCGGTCTGACGAAAACTATAGGCCGCAGAATGCCCACCTTCACGTACCTCAGGTTCGCGCCACATCCCCAGTGTCACTTCGATGGGCTCCGGCTCCCGACGCTCGTCGGTCACCGTCACGATCAGCACGTCGTCCTGCGCCGCAACGTAACAGGTTACTGTCACGCCTTTGCCAGTGACGGTGCACTGTGCCGTTTGGAGAGACAGACTCTGACGGAACGCCTTGCCGGGGACGAAGGGCTCACCACCGGTCGAAACTCGCATCTCACTGCAGCCACCACAGTAGTCCGTCGAGCCCGGGAAATGTCTCCCTCCTGTGTTCCGGTTAACCGCGAATACGTCAACGCGGTTGATCTGGAAAGCGACTGACGCAGGCGTGGTCCAAACGAGTGTACCCATGCGCCCGTTACCGATCGGCATTCCTTCTACTGATTGGACAACAGGCTCATCAAGAACTATATCAGCGTGATCGAGAATCGGCATATTTGAATAGATAATGGGGTGCGGCCTTTATCGTTTATAGATAAACGGCTCTGTTCTTCTCTTACAGAACATTATACACGGGGCCCCTGGCCACCTACTCTCCAACCAGTAAGTGAATGACAGCGGATGAATAATAACAGTTGGTCGTAACCACCCAGATTCTATTGACCATAGAAAATCACAGCGATTCCTGACCGTCCCCAATTGTAAAGAGATTACTTTCTGTGCACAAGTCACGGTTTTCAGAATCACCAATCATCAAGCTTCCGAGGAAGTATTCTTCAATTCCCTGTACGTGTCCCCCTAGCTTCATTCTTGCTCAACATGGCAATATCCCTATCGATTCCGCGACGGCCTGATATCCACATAGCTCTCATGTGATGCTATGGTGAACCCAAGCCGGCGATATAACTGAAAACCGAGAGGCAGTGTAAGGTCCGAGTCCACGGCGAAGTGCTTCTCAGGGCCACCGTAGTGTTCAATGGGTGAACAGGCACAGAATTGAAGAAGCTCTACAACATCAGTCAGTATATTGCTCCAGAACTCAGCCGTTGCCTACTCATGATCCGCGACGACAACAGTTCTGGAACATAACACCAACGCTCGCCGGATCTGCTTCTGCCATTTGGCCAGTGCGGACCCATCGACCGGATCTCAAAATGCAGGACTCCGGACGTATAAAAAGATTCGATCTGACGTACCGATAGTGGAGAAGAAGATCCCATAGGTAGCTCGTCGCTCTATGAAGATTCTGGAAGAATTTCCTTGATCCCAAAACGGGGATTTCGGATATATACCTGAATGCACTTGGCGCGTCCGACATGGCCGTTGGGATGGGCGTCGTGTTGCTTGAATCGTATCAAATACGACTTACGTAGGCGAACCTATCTGGCCCGATCTCAGGTGGACAGATTTGCCGGACGTTTAGCCTTGTGCGGTGGCAAACCGAGCCATCGAACCTCCTATTTGACTATGCACCCTTTCATTAGGCAGCCGCCATAGAATTAGGTTACAACCTAATGCAAGACCCATCCATATAGATCGAACCCATCAAACTTCACCACTTATGTTGAGGCGTATCTGTTATGAAGATATCTGTAGAACGATGGATCGCGGAAAGCAGGACGAAATTGACGGGCACTCCCTTGGTAGAGGCAGATCTCGATCAGCTTGAAGCTCTGATAGAGGAACCCCGTCAACTTATCATGTACCTGACCGCTACGTCGACCAACTTGAGATCCGGCGTTGTCAGTTGGGTTATATTTGATCCGACAAAGAAACAACAGCCAGAGTTGCCGAAGGACAGGCCACCCTATGCCTCTGTCTTGGATGCGGTAGCCGATGGCTGGAAGGTGACACAATTCCCGGTGATAAACCTGTTTGATTACAAAGATCTTGAGAACGATTATGTAGGCTTTGATTTCATCCTTGAAAAAATGATATAGGGGTAGCTTATCATGGCAGATATTAAGCCGACCATGGACGATGACGGTGTGATGGATTTCGTGGCAGATGGGTACTGTGTGCTGGAGGGTGTTGTCGATAGCGCGTTCAACCTACGGTGCAAGGATACAGAGCCTGGACCTGCTAAAGAGTTGGTTGGGTCTCCCGATTTCATTCGGGAAGTCCTCCTGCATCCGAAAGTTGCTGGTGTGGTGCGCGCCCTGCTGGGCAAGAATTTCCTTGTGCCCACTGGAGGGCATCACCATCTCTTTGAAGAACCCTTTGAAGGACAGAACTGGCATTCAGATGGTATTTCCGGCGGTGGTATAGAGATAGCGGAACTGCAGTGCTATTACTACCCCATGGATGTGAACCTTGAAGATGGCCCCACCATTATCCTGCCCGGTTCCCAGTGTCGGGCGGTCAATCGCGATGCGATCGCCCACTACGGAAATATCGTCGGGCAGATCCCATTGGTGGTTAAGGCAGGAACAGTGGCTTTCACACGATATGGAATCTGGCACAAAGCTGGACCCAAACTCAGCTACAATCCCCGAAGCATGGTTAAATTCTCTTACCGGCGGCAGTCCCCGCCCCAACGCGATTGGCTCATTGATTCGGAGAAAGTACCCGAGTATGTGGACAGGCCTGGATTACACTATACAAGCGGTGTAGAGTCCTATCGGGACCTGCGACGCCGGATCCATACCTGGAACTGGCTGTGCGGACTGAGTGAGGAGGAGTCCATGGTATTCGACCGCTGGCGTCCGTCCTATGAATCAGGGACACGACCTGTCGAAGAGATGACAATCTGATCGCCGCCATGCATGATCCACGACTTGAAAGGAACTACGATCATGAACCAAGAGGCATTTGATACACATGCCCTCGAACTCAAACTAAAAGGATTTACTATTCTTCCGGATCTGCTGAGTCCGAAGGAATGTAAGGTAGGCAGAGAGGAACTTGAGAAACGTCATCCGGAAAGGGAACACGGGGGACTTGAGTGGCTGTTTAATAAAGCGCGGATATTCGAGAGGCTGTATCAGCTTCCGGATCTGCTCCGTCTCATCCGACATTTTGTAGGCCCCGATGCACTGTTGAGCGCGGAATATGGATCCGTGGTAATGCCGGGAGAGGGTGGACGTGGGCTGCATTCCGACGGGGGAATAACAGGCCATAACCGAGCAGCATCCGCGGCGCCTATGGATGAAGAACGGCGGGTGACGAGTCACGCCCTGGCGGTCAATGTGATCTTCTGCTTGAGCGAGTTTACAGAGACCAACGGAGCCACCGAACTGGTGCCGGGTAGCCACAAGTACCCGTATTTCGATATCCCCGAGACAGCCTATGCGAACGCTCGTACGGCCACTGCCCCTGAGGGATCGGCCATCGTGTTCGATATTAACACCTGGCATGGCGCGACGAAGAACCAGACTGCCGAGCCGCGCTACGCGGTACTCAGCCCATGGCGTCGTCGATGGACCAAGTGTGAATATGAGATGGCTCGGGTGGTCAAGCCGGACGTTCTGGAGCGGGCAGGCGAAGACGGGCCAGCCATCTTCGGACTTCAGGCGCAGCCGCCCTACACCGAACTGTGGCAGTGGGACCGGGAAAATGGTGGTCCAAAACAGGAATTTACACATTTGAAGCGGCCTTGAAAGGACTCGTATGTCAAACGGTATCAATCATGGAGGTGCCGCATGAAAATCACCGAAGTCAAGGTGCACCTGGTTCAGTCGTGGCGCAAAACTGACCATATCGCCTCTCCCTGGATTTTTGTGCAGGTATACACAGATGAGGGCGTGGTGGGCCTCGGGGACGCCACCAACTGGCCAGGCGGTACGATCATCAAACAAGCGATCGATGAGCTGGGAAAACTAATCATCGGAGAGGATCCGTTCAACATTGAACTCCTCTACCACCGCATGTACCACGCGCTGCAACAGATCGGCCAGACAGGCGTGGTCATCGCGGCCATCAGCGGCATAGAGATCGCACTCTGGGATATCGTGGGGAAGACGAGCGGCCAGCCCATCTATAACCTGATAGGTGGGGTGTGCCGCGACAAAATCAGGTTCTACAGTCACGCATCCACACCGGAGGAATGTGGACGACTGGCCGAAAAGGGTGTTACCGCCATAAAGGCCTATTTCCCGGCCGCTATACCCGATAACGGCGAGCACATCACCACGCCTCGCTCGATTACGATACTGGAAGAGAAGCAGGCCCTTGAACATATGATGCGGTGCCGCGAAGTCGTGGGAGACGCGGTGGATATCGCAACCGATGTGGGCTGCCGGTATAGTTCCAGCGCAGCTATTCGTCTGGGGAACCGCCTAGAAGAGGTCGGACTGTTATTCTATGAAGAGCCGGTAAGTCCGGAAAACATCGAAGCGCTGGCACGTGTGACGGCGTCCGTGAATGTTCCGGTCTGTGTGGGTGAGCGGCAGTATACCCGGTTTGGGTTTCGTGATATGATCGCCTCCCAGGCCGTGGATATGATCATGCCCGATGTGGTAAGGACAGGCGGCATCATGGAGTCGAAGAAGATTGCCTCCATGGCCGAATCCTACTACATGCAAGTATCCCCCCACAACCCTAACAACGCCGTATCGACAGTGGCCAGCCTGCATTTGATGGCCAATATCCCTAATGCGCTCGTATTGGAGTACGTAGACGATGAGCAGGATGCCCCCTGGCGCAACGACCTGCTGACAGACCCACCTCTGGTGGACAACGGCTACCTCCGTCTCCCTGAAAAGCCGGGACTGGGTACAGAGCTGGTGATGGATGTGGTGAACAAGTACCGATTTGAGGGGTAGACCGATATAGGTAAGACTTCGTTACAGGTCAGCGACAGAGAACGACTGACCGGAGGGGAACGAGTTAAGGTGACAATACGGGGTGTCAACTGATCACTTGCACCCTGGCCTGCACGAACAGAACAGTGGAGCTTCATAGTGGACAACATCTCTACCTGATCGCCATCCGACTACATCCCACGATTTATAGGGCACAGGTATGTGCTACTGCTGTCAGCGGTCCGCTGCAGATACGTTAGCTTTGTTTCTCTTTCGAGAATACTCAGAGGCAGAAAAACAGTTGATCCTCTACCGCAGCCTAATGATGAGACGGCATTGAAGATACCCACCCCAGCTCCGAAATACTCCTAAGTATGACAACTCACCCCACCTCGTGCGCAACCACAAGGATATGCAGCCCTTGTGCCACGGGAGCGCGGGAGGCCTGACTCATCACGTATCCATCGACGCCCGCACAGACCGGCCACGGTTTTTCATCGATGCGGTAGAAGTCGTGCAGCAGGCCGACGGGTGTGCCCTTCTTGACATAGACGCCACACTCCATTAGCGGCTCATAATGGCCGGGGAAGGGCGCGGGCACAAAGCAGTCCCGATCGACCATGGCTACGAGTTTCTGTGTGCCGTCAGCGTGGTGCCCGATCGGTTCGATGGCGCCATTCATCAATCCGTGGCGAATGGCCGCGGCCCGTATTCCATGCCTGGCATAGCGGACGCCGTCCAGATTGACAGTCTCACCCCATCCCAACTCGGTACCCACCGTGATCTTTCCCAACCGTTCCGCTTCGCTGGGTAGCAGGCCTGGCGTATCGTTCTGATAGGTCATGACAAAAGGCGAGCCGTACCAGCGGGCCGTATCCTCAATGATCTTGCTCTGCTCGGTATCTTCGACCTCATGAAAACTTGTGCACAGCGCAAAGCGCAGGCTGTCACCACCCGCGTGAATGTCCTGAACCACATGCACACGTGGCCAGAGATAGGTTCTCACAAAAGCGGCAATCCTGTGGGTAATACCAGCCAGAGCTGGCGATACACCCGCGCCGTCCACAAAGGCGCGATTGAGATTCACTCCGTCGGCATCCTTACTCTCCCGGGTCCCACTCTTGAAGGCCGAGGGATTGAGCACGGGTATCAGAATCAGACGGCCGGTCACATCGTTAATGTCGATATCATGAATCAGGTGCTTTATGGCCACGGGCCCTTCGTATTCATTACCGTGGTTTGAGCCCGTTGCCAGAAGTCCCTGACCTTCTTCCACTTCGGAACCGATGAAAACGGTCAGCGGCATAAGATGGTCGCCCCACA
>JABIQT010000592.1 GCA_018667995.1 Candidatus Latescibacterota bacterium | reverse complement strand
CTTCGTTGACCGTTTTCGGCGTCACCGATATATTCATCGGTCTTGATGTAGATTCTTGCAGAACGCCACCCTAGCTCAGTTGGTAGAGCAACTCACTCGTAATGAGTAGGTCGCCAGTTCGATTCTGGCGGGTGGCTCCAATAAAAACAAGGGGTTACGAGATATTCACGATTCTCGTAACCCCTTTTGTTTTACATTTCGTCCATTCTTCGTCCACGAGGCACCTGAACGCACTGATAGTTGAGCCTCTACGTAGGCTTCGAGGTCTTCTGGACGAAGTCGTGTGCACCGTCCAATCTTCACCGCCGGCAGTTCGCCCCTCGCTACCAAGTCATACATGGTCGTTCGCCCGACGGCGAGATAGTCGGCGGCCTGCTCGTAGGTCAACAATCGCCGGGCTACGTTCTCAAGTTTGGCTGTGGCGGCGCACATTAGGTAGAGGTCGTCTCCATCCATTCCGGTGGCACGGCGCCCTCGAAACAGGCGATCTGTTCTGGTCCGATCGCCGAAGCATCCTCAGGCACCACTATCCTGGTCACTATGGTCTGTTCGTCAGAGTTGGTCATCGGGACACCTCCCGCACGATTCCGGGGGTCCCGAACCGGTTCACCCGACAAGGGATCATCCTCTTCTTCCTCTGCGACCCACGACTCAATTTGCGTCGCTCCAGAAACCTTCTATCGCCAACATCATCCCAGGTGTTGATTCTACCCCAAGCACTGAGAACGGATCCATGCTGCCAAACGGGTGGAGATCGTGCACAACCTTGCCCTTCCAGGCTCGCCGAAGAGTGCCCCTCATCCCCCTGTGGTTGATGCTGACAATTCGATGTTGGAGTGCCAGCCTGGAATCGCAAAGCAAGAACCGAAGAAACTGGAGAACTTCATCCGGTCCGAATAAGGCGTTGACGACGTCTGTAGCCTCCTCGGCCTCGTCGTGTTCTAGCTCGTCAAGTCCTGGCAGCAGTGCGCTATAGGCGTAAGAATTGGGCTCGTTTCCGCTACGAAGCCAGACAATGCCCGTTCCTGGTGAAGTGGAGACGAGAGTCCAAAGGCTCACGTCGGCATGTTTGCGATCTTCCCAGCAATTCATGTTGCTTCGTGTCCTTTCATGTGAAGTTGATTGATGCAGGAATCTCCGTCAGCGGAGAAATTTCTCATTGCACTCAGGACAGTTCATCATCCAGCCGGTGTCCAGTTCCTCGGTGATCATCACGGGCAAAACCATCCGGAATGGCAGTGGGTTTTACGAATCGATATCACAGGCTTTGAAGTAAGCTTGTCGAGATAGATCACTGTGGCAGAAATCCCTATGGCCTGAAGACCCATTGCCTGCGGGAAGCCGGCCCTATGCCGTCGTAACCTCTTCCTCAGCCATCCAACTCAATGCGGATTCCTCGTTCGCTGCGTCGGTGGTATTCGTTACAGTGAACGCGTTCCCCGAATCTCCCCTACAGCCCGACCAGGAATCGTCCATTGTCATTAACATCGAGATGCAGTCCTGGAAACCACGTAGGTCTCTCTCAGATAGATCGGTAACGATCTCTCCAGTGCTGGTGAGGATTGCAGCGTGCTTGGTCTTTGCCGCGTTCTCTACGATCGCAGCAGATTCAGTGTTCGCCCTTTTTGAGAGGAACGTGGCCACCTCGCCCGGGGACCGGTCATCCCAGTGGAAGCTGTTCGGGTTGATCACGGCTATGTTGAGACCATTCTCAAACTCGGCGCACTGCCATGAATCGTTGAGACGGACCATCACTCCAATGCAGTCTTGAAACTGGCGGAGATCTGCTATCGAGAGATTGCCAGCAATGAGTTGGTCTGTTGCGTGGATCCTGTAGGGGCCCATTTAGGCCTCCTTCTTTGTTGGGCGCCGATGAGGCGCTATGGAGGATCGTTCCTCTGTATCGTCGAGCCGCGTATCCCGTTCCTCGGTGATCATCACGGCTTTCCCGTCCCGCACCTTGATGACGATGCGACCGTAGAATTGCGACCCAATCGTTGCCAGGTGGTCGGTGATGCGATTCAGATTTTTCAGCATCGCTCGTGTTCCGCTACTTGCTGATTCGCATACGAAGGGTCTTGGCCCGCCCACGTGCGCTCCCACTGCGAGAGCTCGCGCGGCGAGACGGGCACGCCAGCCTGGAGCAGCAGGCGGGCCAACGCTCGGTCGACGTACGGCGCCACGTCGTGCGCGGCCGAAAGCACGGGAATGTGCACCTGCGCAGTGATGCGCTGGCCCTCCTGATCTTCCCCT
>JABIQT010000353.1 GCA_018667995.1 Candidatus Latescibacterota bacterium | reverse complement strand
CGCTACTTCCAACCGGCGACACCTGATGCCAGATCGTTTCCGTGACAACACCCCACGATTCGATCCAGATGATGATGAAATACACCCACAAGAAGGCGTCGAAGAGCGGGTCTCTCTCAGTGATCGATTTGGTTTGTCCCTCGGATTCTATAGAATCGATCAGGACACGTTCCTGCAAATCGTGGGTCACTGGGTTTCCAAACGAAACCTGTCGATCGATCCCGAAACCGTTAGGTCGGAAGCGCTCCAATGGTTACAGCGCACAAGCGGCCGATCCGGCAGGGTTGCGCGTCAATTCGTGGACGACTTAACGGGACGATTGCATCTCCGCGACGGTGGGACTGAATAGCAGCGGCCGTGCTCTAAGTATTCCCCATTCACTTCAAAACAAGAGAAGGCGAGACCAGATAATTTGGTCTCGCCTTCTCTTGTTACAGCTGTACCACCAACAGGAACCGCAATTACTTCAGAAGCAGCATCTTCCGTGCTTTGCTGAATTCTCCAGCTTCGATGCGGTAAAGATAGATTCCACTGGCCGTCGATCGACCGGCTTTATTCTGCCCATTCCACCGAATCTCATGGAATCCTGCTTCCATGGATTCGTTATCCACCAGCCGGATCACTTCCTGACCCAGGACATTGTAAACGATCAGAGAGACTCTCGTCGGGTTGGGTAGATCAAAGCGAATGGTCGTAGCCGGGTTGAATGGATTAGGTGCATTCTGCTTCAGGGCAAAAGCATTAGGCGCATTCACCCGTAGGCTGATAGGGCCAAACTGCTGCATCTCCCCATTGGCACTCAATGCTTCGATCATATAGAAGTACTGCTGTTTTACCTGAACCGCAGCGTCTCGGAATTCGTACGTTTCCTCGCCTGTCAACAGATCGTCCGTGAGGCGCTCGAAGCCACTGTCGCGACTCAAGCTCCGCAACACGTGAAATCCAAGCAATCCGGGATCTGCGTGACCGATGGACCATGTCACGATCACCAAGCCATGATCAGATTCCGCAGCCATGGTGGCAAGCGTTACAGAAGTAGGTTTGGATACCGAAGCCACGAAAGTCTCACTGGTCGACCATTCTCCATCGAATGAGCCATCATTGGCTCTTGATCGCCAGTAGTAGGTCACACCGTCAGCCAGGGCGGTGCTATCCGGCTGCCCCAGATCCAGGACCTGCCAGTTGGTAGGATTGCCTGTGCTGCCTTCCGCGATCCCGTCCTTATTGGCAATGATGCTGGAGAATCCGGCATCGGTCGCCACCTGGAAGGTGTACGTCAAAGTAGCACGCGTTGGATCCCCAGGAACGGGGGTTCCATTGGCCAGAACCAGTATCGGCTTCACACTGACCGTATCGCCTGCCGCCGGGCTGGTTGCCGTCGGCGCCGCTGCAATCTGAGCGGTAGCGGGCGTCACCGCACTGGTACTTGTCGCTGTGCTGCCGACGTTGCCGGCATTGTCGATAGCGGTCACGGTGTAGGTGTACGCCGTGTCATTGGTGACCGTTGGATCGACCAACTCAATATCGGACACGTTGGTCGAAATAGTCACACCGTTGCGGGTGATGTTATAACCCTTTATTCCGGAAGGATCTGTACTGGCATCCCAACGGACCAAAACGGCCCCGTTGCCCGGAACAGCCGTGGCCGTGGCGGGTGGATTCGGCCCGGCGAGATCTACGTCCGTTGGTGTACCCACACTGTCCAGATCACTCTTCGCCTGCGGCCTCGGAACGCTCTGGTCGAGCACGTTTTCCGATCCCACCTGGAAGTAGTAGGTCCGTCCCAGATCCAAACCGGTCACGGTTACAGAGTGAGAGGTTGACCCATTCTGAGTTCCCGTTGTGACCTGAGTACTCAAATCGGACAGAGTATCATAATCCACGAAACTGCTGGCCAGCCTGTCAGTCGACCATGTAAGCGTGATGGTCGCTGTGGAGTCGGGCTGGGTGGATGTGGAATTTGCCACGTTTGAAATTACCGGCGTCTCCGTATCAGGCGTCGCCGAGGTGGTGAGTGAGAATGTGGCGCTGGTCGTAGGCCCGTTTTGAGCCACATCCGAAGAGAGTACCTTGAAGAAGTACTTCGTGCTTGGCGTGAGACCCGTTAAGGTCACTTGATGCGACGTCACGATAGCCCCATCCACCACAGCGGTCTCCAAGCTGTCAGCATCCGTTCCGAACTGCACCTCGGAATCCGACCCCTCATCGGTCAGCCAGGTAATGATGGCCCGATCGTCGGACGGAGCCGATGCGATGGACGCAGCATCAATCACCGGTGGCGTAGCATCGGCATTCGTAACGGTAAGTCCCACTGCCTGCGTGCTGACGGTAGGTCCGTTACTGCTGGGATCGATCGATGATACTGTGAAATCATATGCCGTATTGGGTGAAAGATTTGTCAGAGTGAGTTGATGCAGCGTCACCTGGTCCGAGCTGGTCGCTGATTCGGACAAGATGCCGCTGGTTCCAAAGTCGACCTGACTGGAGGACAGCTCGTCTGTCTCCCACTGCACTACCAGTTGATCGTCCGTCTGTGCAACAACGGCCGGGCCGTTCAGGATAATAGGGGCTTGAGTATCGGGCTGGGTATTGGTTGTAAAGCGCCCATTGGACCCGGGTACCTGAACGATACCAGTAATAAACAGTTTTCCGTTGATTACCTTAGGCGCCGTGCTGAATTCGGTGTCCGGCGGCCAGGTCAGGAATTGACCATCCGGTGAAGTGGAGGTGACCACCACCAGGTATCTTTCGCCCGGAATCAGCCCCGGAAGCGTGACGCGATGATTCTTCGTAAAGTCGTCGCTACCACGAATGAAAGCCTCGTCAAGATCGAAGATGCCTGTCCCGGAGGGATCCAGCTGGAAGTATACAAATCCGGTCGATGGTATGTTCGTACGCCAGCGGAAGACTACGCGGTTGTTTGAACGGTAGCCAACAGATGGGGCATTGGTAAAACGGAGCGGTACGATACGACCAGGACGGCGCGTTCGGAATCGATCAATGGGACTTATTGCCGTTTTTCCGTTAGACTGCCGGGTCGCCTTCACAAAGTATACGTATTTGGTCTTGGCCTTTAGGTCCGTAAGAATAACAAACGGACTTGTGGATGGATCCGACACGACCTCCGACAACGTATCGGTCGAGTCGGCCTCCCAGTAAAACACCTCCATCTGTATCGGGAAGTTGGCGACCAACGATACGATAGCAGTTGAATCGGTAGTTGCGAAATCATCGACCCGTCGCAGTCTGAAAACCGGAGGCAAGGTATCGGCGTTTGCACGCGTTCTGAAACTGATAGTGTCACTGGATACCGTCTCGCTGCCTGTGGCATTGAATACCACCTGGTAGTTGGTACCTGGTGTAAGGTCAGAGAGCGTCAATAAATGATTTTTGCGTTTTTCGTTATCCTCGGCCAGTTGACTCAGAGATGAAGCTCCAGCCGTGTCGTAGTTGGCCACGATTGTGGTCCGGCGATCGGTCCGCATGAAGAAACCGGCGGTCGTAGAGGACCGCTCTCGGAGTCCCGGAAAGACCACGAAGACCGGAGCCGCCACATCAGGAATACCGCGTGTTCGGAAGGAATCGATCGCACTCGCAAAGGTACGTCCAAACGGGTCTTCCGCGCAGATTTGGAAGTAGTAGGTCGTGGCTTTGGTTAGTCCCGTGAGGTCCAGAATATGCTTCTGGACACCCAGGGAATCACTCTCTACTTCGACCGTGTCCGACAAAGCACTAATGGATGTGCCGAATTTTAAGGCCGTGTTTGTGGGCTCACTCGTTCTCCACGCCACAGTGGCAAACGTAGTATCTGGCTCAACGATAGGACCTGCGGTTATTCTGGCTTCACGCGGTGGAGGGATATCGTTCTTGTTGATACCCACGATATCCGAAAGATGCGTCACCGCGACTACTAAAGATTCACCACTCGGATCCACGGAACCGAAAATTCCGTCCCTATCCGGACGACCGTCGGAATCCAAAAATGCCAGCGTAAGATCCGAGAGACCAACCGAGCCAAAGCCTGAATTAGCAAGAAGTGTGGTCAGGGCACCTACCGGAACCCGAAGAATCATAGGCGCGCCTTCCCGGAAATCGAATCGGTCAAACACCACACCGTCTTTCTCAATTTCGAGAGTGAGAAAAAAGAATACGTCAATGGTGTCGCCGTCCACAACGATAGGCTTCACTCTTGGATTGTTACCATCAGTTACATCGATATTACGTATGGTTAGACGTAGCGTGACACCATCTGTATCACCAATATTTTCGTCTGGTATTCTGATCGACAGATCTTCGAGACCCGCGATAAATGGCTGAATCAGATCACCGGTGAAGATATCTCCCGGCCCTCCACGGAAGCTGCTCAAATCCTTGGCACCGAGATTACTGTCGACACCCAGCTCGATAGTACCCGAATCGATGGGCACTGTGACTGATACTTCCTGAAGTCCCAGAATCGGCACGTCAAGCGTTGCCGTGGCTTCGACCGCCAGGACGATCTTCACCGTTCTCGGGTTCAATGCCTGAAGAGGACGAATACGGCGAATGCGGTTGTTATTCTCATCTCCCACATAGATGTTGCCAGCTGGTCCGATAACCAGGTCCGCGGGTGTGTCAAACTGGGCAAATGTACCCGTGCCATTCTGGAATCCAGCCACGCCCGATCCGGCCACGGTTGACACTTCATTGCTCTCGATATTGAGCTTCCGGATTCGATGGCCTTCATTATCTCCGATGATCAGATTGTTCCCCGAGATATCGATACCGGCAGGCCAGTTGAACGCCGCCGTGGTCCCAATTCCGTCGGCAAATCCTATAGTGCTTCCTGCTATGGTAGTGACATCATAGGTGTTGCGATTTACCTTCTTGATCTTGTGATTACCGGCGTCGGTGATGTAGAGGTAATCCCCCTTCGCCACAACACCAATGGGTTCACGAAGCCTGGCTGTAGAGCCCTGACCGTCACTATCGCCTTCCGATAATCCGACTACTGTCGTGACTGCCCCGGATTGTAGATCTATCTTGCGCAACTTATGGTTCAATCCATCCGCGACGTACAAATAGTCGTCCGTGACAGCCATACCATGCGGTTCATTGAATCTCGCCGTCGTTCCGGTTCCATCCGATGATCTCGAGGCTCCTGGTAACCCGGCAAGGGTTGTAACCGCACCGGTATTGATATCGATTTTCCGAATAACGTGTCCTTCTTCTTCCGCCACGTACAAATAGTCGCCCCGGCTTTTGATAAAGACTGGTGTATTGAAAGCCGCAGCAAGCCCAGTACCGTCGGTCGTAGCTGCAGATCCAGACCCAGCAAAAGTACTGACTGCCCCCGTAAAGAGGTTCACAACACGTATCTTGTGGTTAGCAGCATCGGCCACGAACAGCTGGCCTCCACGAATGGCAACGCCCGTGGGTTCATTAAAGGTGGCTGATCCTGCGCTGCCATCGGTGTCCCCGCTAGAGCCGCTACCTGCAAGGGTCGTTACTACGCCCGGCATTTCATTCACGTTGCCCGTCACCAGATTTGGATTGCCCGTCCCACCGGGTGTCACAGGCCCTGACGTAATGTTGATTACGCGGCGAATCCGGTGATTGTTCTTGTCCGCGATAAGGAGATCATTGTCAGACTCAATGGCGAGCGCCACAGGATCGCTAAGCTTGGCGGCCGTCGCTGGACCACCATCACCAAAGGGCGAACCGCTCACGCCCGCGACCGTAGTTAGCACGCCGGAACCATCGATTTTCTTGACGAACTTATCGGAAACCACATATACCTGACCGGTTGCGTCAACGGTGACTGCATTTACCAGACCGAGATCCGCCGTGGTGGCCTGAATCCCATCGGTCGTACCCTCCCCGCCACCACCGATGGTGTTGATGTTCCCATCGGTGCCTATACGTCGAACAAGTCCGCCCCCGGCAGCGATAATGAGACTGCCATCGCTGTCTACGATCAGATCATTGGGGAAATTTAGGTCCGCTGTGGTGCCGGGCACCCCGTTGCTCAGGTCTACACCGCCGCCAGCAACGGTTTGAATCATCTGCGTAGCCTGAGCTACGCGGCGAATCCGGCTTAAGTTACGATCCAGAATGTAGAGGTTGTCGCCTCCATCGAATGCAATTCTGGACGCGCCGCTAAGCTGTGCCTGGGTAGCAGGGATGTCCTCTGAAAAGTCACTTCCCCCACCGGCTACCAATTGGATGTTTCCGTTGGAGTCGATCATCTTTATCTTATTAGTACCCACGAGGGCCATATACAAATGCCCCTGACTGTCAATAGCCAAGCCTCTGGGATTCGAGATCAGGGCAGCGGTCGCAAAGCCACCGTCGCCTGTGTCGCCATTAGTCCCCGTACCAGCTATGGTGAAGATATCACCGTTCGTATCTACTTTGCGAATCCGATGGTTGTCCGAATCTGCAATGAAGATGTTTCCGGCCGCGTCGACGGCTACATTCTGCGGGTGAAATAGGCTGGCTGTCTCCGCCTGAACGCCTTCACCGAGAAAACCGGAACCAACGCCGCCAATCGTGTTTATCACGCCAGATACTACTTTGCGGACCCGAAAGTTGTCACGATCACCAAGGTAAAGATTGTTTGACCCGTCCATAGCGAGTCCGGACGGATTGTTAACCTGAGCAGCGGTTGCCAGCCCGCCATCGCCACTATAGCCGGACGTACCAACTCCTGCCTCCGTAGTGATCAATCCGCCTACTGAGAAGCTAGCCACGCGACTGGTCGAAAAGCCTGTTTCAGTGAAGTAAATGTTACTTCCATCGACGACTATACTTTTGACGGTGTTTACCGCCGATGAGGTCGCGAGGCCTGTAGAGGGTGGATCCAATTGCGTGGGAGTGGCACCGGCAGTATTCAGCACCGAAGTGATAGTACCACCACTGATCCTTCTTATCCGGTTCGAATCGGCAATGTAAACGACGCCTGTGCTGCTCACGGCCACGTCCCAGACAGCCCGTAACTCCGCTGCCGTCGCTAAGCCTCCGTCACCTGCGGTTCCATTAACTCCGCTACCGGCGACCGGTTGAAGATTACCCGAATCGTCTATTCTGACAACCCGTGAACTGCTAAGCAGTGTGATATACACTTCGGTGCCACCCTCATCGGTCGTCGCAAACACGCCCGTTGGGAAATGCATACCCGCCTGCGTGGCAGGAAGGCCAAAGTCGGCCTCATCGAAAGTGCTCGTACCGTCTCCGGCGATCGTGGATATGACGCCAGAAACCACTTTGCGGATCACATCATTACCGGAATCTGCTATATACAGCACGCCATCAAGCCAGAACACGTCCTGTGGACCATTTAGATCTGCAGCCGTCGCCAGTCCACCATCTCCTGAATACCCAGCGCCTCCAGTACCTGCAACCGTAGAAATGCTACCACCGGTGTTTATCCTCCGAATAGCGTGATTTCTCGAATCCGCGATGTACACATTGCCGGCATCATCAACAGTAACACCCTCCGGGAAGCGAACTACGGCCGCAGTTGCCGGTCCTGCGTCTCCAATGCCCCCGCCCACGGCCGTATGTATGTCACCATTCTGTCCGAAAGCCTGACCAGTCCACATGGTCGCAAAGACTGCCAGCGCCAGTAAAAAACGTCCACACTGTCTCATTCTATTACCTCCCACCAATTGGTGTCAGAATTCCTGAATGGACCTGAACTCAGAAGCAGTTGCCCTGATTCATAATCCTACAGGAAATTGTAGGCTTATCATTTCAAGATATCTGTATTCTCTGCTTGAAGTGTAGG
>JABIQT010000316.1 GCA_018667995.1 Candidatus Latescibacterota bacterium | reverse complement strand
TTCAAAATGGAAACATATTTGCGCTTGAAGTCAATGGCGATAGTATGATCGGCGATGGGATTATGGATGGCGATTATGTGCTCGTTCGGGAGCAACCCATCGCGGAACCAGGCGAGACGGTAGTTGCACTACTTGGCGAAGAAGCAACCGTCAAGCGGTTTTACCGAGACAAGGATCGAGTTCGTCTGGAACCGGCAAATCCTGCCATGGGCCCCATAATTTCGGATGACGTGAGTATTGTTGGTAAGGTGGTCGGAGTATTTCGGAAGCTCAACTAGATCTCGTGACTTGCCGTTCAAGCGAATCATCTCTACTGACAGGATTTAGTGAGCGAATTGTCGGATTGCAGGCGCAAGACCTTGTAGCGCCAGTCACCAGGATCCATGTAATGCCATTGGAAGATTGTCTCCACGGTTCTCGCATCCCAGCGTGGGACCAACCCAGAATTTGAAGGACGTGAAGAAAGCCTACTCTTTCTCGGATCCCAACTAAAGTTTTGCCAGATATACGGAGGGGTTCTTCAGGAATCGCTCCAGGCATGCCTGGTCCTGAAACAGCCGAATTGCGTGAAGCGGGGAGTAATCAGTTCGTGCAATCATCTATAGTTTGCTCCAGGAATCTTCGGCTTTTTATGGCACTCTCGAGTGGGGATCCGGTCGCATCATCAAGCTCGACGACGGCCCACCCCGAGTAGCCAGTTTCGATCAAGGCTCGGACAATCTCGGCAAGATTAATCGTTCCCTCCCCCAACTCCAGAAACTCGTTGTCTTTAATGTCCTTTAGATGAAGGTACTTGATTCGATCTGCGTATTTGTAGATCGTCTGAGCCGGATCTGCTCCTCCCCGAATCAGGTGGGCCACATCGGGGGCCAATGCTATCAAGGCCGGATCCGTCTCCATGCAGAAACTGCTGAGCTGTTCTGCCGTCTCGATCATGGTTCCAGAATGGGGATGATAGCAAGCCGTTACTCCCTCTTTAAGGCAGCCCATTCCTATCTTCTGCACGGTTTCGAAGAATAGTTCATAGTCACTATTGCTATACGTCTCGTCTAAGTTCATTCCCCCACCCAGAATCAGATGTTCACATCCAGCTTCTTTTAGGAATCGTGCCGCGTTCAGGATCGCTTCGATTTCAGCATCATTGATTTCCGGATCTATAAACCTTCCGGAGCAATACATAGATGTCAATCTCAAGCCATAGTGATTGCCCAGTTCGACGATACCCTCAGGCGAACTATAAGAGTTGGTCTGAAGGTATGTACCCGGTCGTTCTGTGTAGGCGCGGGCGAGACGGTCTACATAACCGGGCCAGCTGTCCGTTGCATTCGGTGGGAAACTGAAAGTCTCGTAGCCAGTGTACCCAGCTTGGGAGATATCTGAAAGTGCGGCGGCAAAGTCGTCGCGCCAGGTAATGGTCTGATATGCGAGTTGTAGCATGGCCAACCTATTCGGAGGATTCAGGGCAAGTACGGTAAAGATGGGAACGAATGGCCACCATTTGTCTCGCTATTACTCTATGTTGGGCCTTCCGTTGCGGCGTTGAAGCTGGCTTGAAGTACGGTCTGGTGGGCGAATACTCTTCGGCTCTGAACCACGTACCTGCAATCAAGGAATTCCCCACGTGGCTGGATTGATCAGCTCTGGATCGTCTATTGCTAGTTTGATAGCGCGCTGGTACAGTGAGGCCGGTAATCTAATCCCGTCGGACACCGAGACAGCCTCATCCAGGTATTCTGTTCGGTCTGCACCTACGATGACGCTTGATACCTGCGGGTTGTCCAAGACAAATCGGAGCGCGAGCTGAGGAACAGTAGGCGTATTCCCGTCTAGTAGATCACCCAGAGCTCTCGATCGTACCGTGAGCTCTGCCAGGTGGTCAGGTAGATGATCAGCTTTATCCGACAGAGCCCCCTTGAGCAGGGCAGATCTGATGATTACGCCCATCCCTGCCTTGTGGGCTTCTGGTATGACTGCCGCGGCGTTCCTCTGATCGAAGATATTGTAGGCAATTTGTAACGAATCCCAGTTTCCGTTCTCGATAATCTTCATAGAGGCCAGGGCGCTGTAGGAGGAATATCCTATATATCTGACTTTTCCTGCCTGGCGGGCTCTGCTTAATTCATCAAAGACGTCGCCCTCGTCGATCATCATCGTCTCAAGTATTGGAACGTCACGACCATGTATTTGAATCAGATCAATCACATCGGTTTTCAGGTGACGGAGACTCTGGTCGATCGAGGCTGAGATACGTTCCCTTACCTCGGTAATGGGAAGGCCCTTGTCGGACCAGTGCAGACTCTTTGTTGCCAGAAAAAACTCATCGCGACGGGTGTGTAGTGATCTGCCGATGATCTCCTCACTCGTTCCGTAGGCTGCCGCAGTGTCGATCAGGTTTACCCCGCAATCGATAGCACGGTTCAGTAGTGAAACGGCGTCGGCCTCAGGTGGTTGATTCGATTCGAGTCCCGTTCGAATCCCATAGTCTATACCTAGCTCGACTGTTCCCAGCCCTACCTCCGAAACACTAAGTTCAGTCTTTCCAAGAGTTCTGTATTTCATTGGTCTTTCCCCAACACTTAGGTCATGATTTATTATGGTTGGTGAAACATAGTTCCTGTATTAACCTAGTACAAGAAGAAAGCAGACGCTTGATAGTGACGCCTGCTTTTCCAGGCTGCAACGGGCTATCGGTCCTTGTTTATTGGAGGAGGCCATCAAGAAATACGGTAATGTGTTCCCACGCAACCTCGGATGCCTCCGCAGCAAAATAGCGTGGTTGAGTATTATTCATAAAGGCTTGACCGGCATTTTCTATCACGTGAATTTCCACTGTCTTTCCCGCCTCTTTGCATGATTTTTCAAATGCGAGGATACTGCGCGAAGGGAGTGTACGGTCATTCGCACCGAATATACCCAGAACCGGACAGGCTATTTTCTCTATACTGGCAGGTTCGGTCACCACCCGGCCGTAGTTGATCACGCATGCCGCAAGGTCGGGAGTGGTTAGTGCCATCGTAAGCGCATACCCGCCCCCGGTGGACCAGCCCACAGCTGCGATCTTGTCAGAGCGGACATCCTGGCGTGATTTCAAGTAATTGAATGCTGCTTTGAGATCATTCGTAGCCTGCTGACCGGGCAGGCTGCGGCTAAGTCTATTGGCATCCTCCGGATTATCAGCCATCTCACCTCGATAGAGATCGACGGCAAGAACGACATATCCCTGTTCAGCGAGACGGTCAGCGCTGTCACGGATCCACTGGTTCAAACCCCACCACTCATGGATTACGATTATAGCTGGGTAGGGCCCCTGGCCGTTCGGCATCGAGACATACGCGCCTACTACATCATTTCCGCTGTCGTAACTTACCTGAGCACCGATGGCGCCAGATGCACTGTTGGGCAGTAGCAGATTAAAGGTTAAGACGGCACCGAATAGTAGGATTCGGAATAGAGAGTGTAACATAGTGAAATCCCTCATGTTTTGGATAAGACTCCTACATGGCGTTCGACACACTTTGAGAGCGCTTCCAGGTCGTACCCGCCCTCGAGGACTGAGACGATTCGTCCGTCACAGCATCTGTGCGCCAGTTCGACCATTAATTCGGTCATTTCTGCGAATCCGTCCTCGGTTACCGCGGTACCCCCAAGCGGGTCATCCGTGTGAGCATCAAAGCCGGCGGATACCATTATCAGGTCAGGACGGAATGTCTGAGCGGCAGGTACTATCCTTTCCTTAAACGCCTGCAGATATTCGGCGTTCCCAGCTCCTGCTTTTACGGGTATGTTCAAGGTATAGCCCTCACCCTGACCGCTACCTGTTTCCCAAGCCATACCTGTAAAGGGATACAGTGGAGACTGATGGATGCTCGCATAGAATACGGATGAGTCATTCTCAAATATCTCCTGGGTACCGTTGCCGTGATGTACATCCCAGTCTACAATGTACACACGCTCGACACCGTAGTGTAATTGCGCATGTTTGGCGCCGAGGGCCACGTTGTTGAAAATGCAGAATCCCATCCCACGGTCGCTTTCCGCGTGATGCCCCGGGGGGCGCACACCGCAAAAAGCATTGCTGTTCTTTCCCGTCATTACTAACGTCACACCATCGACGACCGATCCGGCTGCCATCAGCGCCGCATTGTACGTCTCGGGACAGATGTTTGTGTCCCCGGTCGGCAGCACGGAAAGTCCGTTCTCACACCACTCCTGAACGGAAGCCACGTAGGCCCCAGAGTGAATAGTCGACAGCAGTTCCACCTCTGCTTTCTGAGGTACATGAACTTCAACTTGCCCATCCACGATTAATCGACCGAGTCTGGATGCATCCTGTAGCGTGTCCATTATGGCTGATAGCCGTCCTTCGTGTTCAGGATGGTAAGGCCCGGGATCGTGTTTTAGGCAGACATTGTGTGTGATAAAGGCAGTAGACATAACTTGGCATTAAGAAGGGGTGTCTCGACAGGTAGTCCCACCCGCCAACACACCCCTTGGATTCATGGGAGATCACGTTCGGAGGCACTATCTCTCGTCGGACTCCTTTGAGAGTTTCTCGTAATACCTGTTGACCAAGTCCCTGTACTGCGGGGGAACCTCTTCTTCCCTCGTCATGAACAGCTTTTCTCGTTCCACGACGCCGTCCATTCGAGCTCCCAGGTCCTTATGTACATCGATGAGAGCTCGTGATATATCCTGCCGCAGTTCATCCCAGTCAGCCCTGTCAATCTTCCATGGTTCGTTGCCGAGTGCAGCAGCTCGGTTGAGTTGATTTTGGAGGTTCTGAGATTGCTGTGAGTTTTGCGGGAGTTGACCCGAGAGGTCCTGCAAATCTTCAAGTTGACCTTGGTATCGTTGGGACAATGCCTCCTCCTGACCGGGCAAAGGGGAACGTCTCTGCATACGGTTCAGGCTGCGTTGTAAGTCCTGGAACTCGGACATCGCCTCTCTCGTCTGATCCTGTTCTCGCGCCAGCTGATCGCGGTCTGGTACCGTGAATTGATCTTGAGCACTGCGAATCTGATCCGCCAGTTCTTCCATTTGCTGGGCAAGATCCTGCTCCGTTTTTACGGACCGCTCCAGCGAATTTGGCTGAAGCAGTCGCTTGGATCGATCGATCTTCTGCTCGAGATTCTCCTCATCAATATCACGAAGCGCCTTCCGTAGTGCCTCTGCAGATTGTGGCTGGTCGCTAGCCGACCGGCCTGATAGGAATTCTAGGTCGTCCTTCAACCGATCCAGATCGCTTGCAGTTTGTTCCTTGGCTTCAGAAATGTCACTAAGGCGCCGACGAACAAACTGCTCAGTCTGGCGGTCCTTGTCCGCTTCGGACAAACTCCCCTGCCCGTTGTTGAGTGCCTCTACCCGGGCTTTGATGCCGGAAAAGTCTCTATCTTCCTCTTTCTTCAGCTCTTCGACTGCGCGAGCTAGCTGTTCTTGCTGGGCGGCTAGCTGATCGGCCTGCTGCACCGCGTCGCGTACCATTTCCTCCAGTGAACGTCCCTGTGCTCGCGACAACTGCTGACCACTGTCTTGGAGCCGCTGCAGCGCGCGTGATCCTTGTCCAGACGCCTCCTGCGGGTTGTTCCGCTGCAATTGCTGCGCGGACTGCCCCATTTCATCTGAACTCTCTCGAAGACTGTTTGAAGCTTGTTGCATTGACTGCTGTGACTGTTGCGACTGTTGCTGCGATGATGATTGAGATTGGCTCTGCTGCTCGCGGGACATCTCAGAAAGCTGGCGTGACATCTCCTCCGCCTGCTCGCGAAGATCACGTTGCTCGCGTGTAAGCCGGTCAAGTTCGCGCTGCTTTTCTGATTCGGATCGTTGTTCTTGGTTGGCAAGCTGGCGCATCTGCTCATTGAGCTGCTGCTGCCTGCGTGCAAGTTCTTTCACCCGTTCCAACGATTCATCGACAGTCTCTTGTTGCTGCTGCTGCGACTGATTTGATTGATCCAGCGTTTCATACTTATTTTCATCCCGCTTAAGTTCGAGCTCCGACGTGTCGGTCATGTCGAGCGGTGCCGAACTCTGTCCTTGATTATTCTGCTGAGTCACCATGAACTCGCGAATCAGAGCATCAACCTTGAGCAGGTAATGTAATGCCTCCCGTTCAGGTATGAGTGCCTCCGCGGATCGTCCCGCTCTTAGTTCATTAGACGCATTGACCATCGGGTCTTGAGACTGCTGAAGAAGTTCTGACATTTCCTGCATCTCTGGATCCATGGCTCCCTGAAAAAGCAATACGTCGATAGCTTCCGCCACACGAGTTCTTAGCGCTTCCTGAGCGTCCGCCACGGCGTTCATATCATTCGTGGTCTGCTCTTCAGACACCTGTCTTCGATTTGAATCTACGCGCCATGTAGCGGCAATAATCTCCTTCTGGTCCTGGCTGAGTTTTCCTGGTTGCAGGCCGGCCACGCCTCCTCCTCCGCCTCCTCCGCCTCCTTGGCCCTGCCTATAGATCTCCTCGAATGGCCGAATGGTCGTGAAAAACATGTCGGTACGCGTCGTCCCCTCAGCACCGCGGTGATCGCTTGCTTCGGCATAGTAGGAGATGAAATCGCCTGGTACAACGGCCAGCTCCTCGAGATACAAGTAGTGCTCGCCATCCCACAGGGTACGGCTCTTTCTGTTTGATTCGGTACCGATATCAACGCTTATCTCTTCGCCACCGTTCACGGTATAGGTCAGCTTGAACGAGGATAGTCCGAAATCGTCCTCGGCCTCGAGTCTTATGCCCATCTCGTCTATTGGAGATAGTTGCGTGTCTCTGCCTGGTTTGTTAATGGTTACACGTGGCATGTTGTCAGCGATAGCCCTAATATAATACTCCACGGGATTTTCATTCTTCAGATCATCGGTATCAACGAGTTGCACCGTGTAAGATAGGTCTTCAGTAACCTTGAACCCGCCGGTCATTTGCATGCCGTCAACTTTCAAATTCGTCGATTTGTCATTGCTGAACGCTAAGTGCCCACTCTCGATTTCCTTGTTCGCCGAGATGGCCAGTGAGACGGTCGTTCCAACAGGGGCAGTTATGTCTCCCTTATCCTCTTCAGTCTTGCGGGACAGCCCAGTATAGGCCGGATACCTGTAGGTTACGTCGATCTGTTCAACGCGAGGAGGATCATACACGGTGATGGCGAATGTCCCCGAAGTAGCGGGTGATGCGTCTACGTAATATTCCGTATGTTCAGCGATACCCGAAAGCTCGTAGGTAAATGCTCCCGACGTTTCTGTCTCAAACATCTCAACCGGATACCATTCATCCTGTCCCTCCAAACGTGACATCAAGCGAACAGATGGTACGAGTTTTCCGAGCAGCTTCACGTCGACAACCTGACTGCTTCCTCTGGGAATACGTGCGTCACCAGGATTGACGCTAAGCTCTGTAGATAGTAGGGTGCCCGGGCGCGTCCATGGAGCGGTTATTCGTGTGGCGCTGCGACCAAACAGCTCAACATCCTGAATAGCAAACAAAGCCAGTAGGACAATTGCAATAACCGCCATCCCTTCGGCTTGATAGAGGCGGCGGCGGTCAATTACTTTTGAAAAGTCAATCTGCCGGGACTGATCGGTTACCTGGCCAACGAGGCGATCAAGAAACACTCGGGCGGTGCCGTCCATTTCCTGGCCTTCAAATTCCACTGCGCTCACAAACCCATCGTTTAGTTCGGGATGCTGTTCCTCAATATATCGGGCGATCTGCAGGTCATCGGGGATTCCGCGGAGGGGGCGGATGAGTCCCATGATTGTTGCCAAGATGATCCCCATCAGGGAAACCAGAAGGAGAGCCATTCTGGCGGGCGTATCGAGGCCGATCAGGAAATC
>JABIQT010000371.1 GCA_018667995.1 Candidatus Latescibacterota bacterium | reverse complement strand
TACTTGATAAATTCCTCACGCGTTCCAAAAGCAAATTCTCGTTGGATTACCTCATGCAGGAGAATGGGAAATAGAGTCATTGGTGAAAACAGGCGCTCTCATTAGCTGTGGTTTTCCAGTGGAATTCATTCGGAAGAAACTTCTAACAAAACGCTGCAAAGAATCGAGGCAAGCACGGCCTTTGAGCTTGGCCGGGAAGAAAGCTGACGGGACACCGACTTGAACGGGAAACCCATGGAGGAAACACTTTGAAGACACTCTTGAATGAAAATTTCGCAGGCTTCGATGTCGGCATGTTCTCAGCCGATGTGGGCCCGCACACCGAGTACCACTTTATGTCGAAAGCAACGCCCAAGAACGGCTGGGGAGTCGCCTGCTTTGGCTCGGGCCGTACGGGAGCGGGAGCGGCGTGGCATATCACGGAAGAGGCGGGGCGGAAGGCGATGACCCAAACCCACGTTAGTGAGTGGCCCCACACGCATCCCATGGTGACCGCCGGAGAGCCGCTCTGGGGAGACTACACGCTAACCGTCCGGTTCCGGACGGACATCCAGTCCGGGCGTTGCGGCGTCATTGTTCGGTATCACAACAACCGCTGCTACACCTTTTTCGGTCTGGAGGGAGAGTCACTTATCCTCAGACAGGTCCATCACGAAAAGAAATTTCGTGTGCCCGACGAAACAGAACTGGCTTCGATTGTCTGCGCCTGGAAGACCGGTAAGGAGTACACCGCCCGGGTGACCGTAGCCGGGTCAAGGATCGAGGCCTCGATAGAGGGGCTTGGCTCACTTGAGGGGACGGACGACACATACGCCCAGGGCAAGATCGGCTTACTCAGTGATGGTCCGGCATCTTTCTTTTCCGCCGCTGTGGTTGCCGAGGAGTCGTCGGTAGAGCAGTTTGCCACCATGCGCAGTCGGCAGGAGCGGGAGCTGGACGAGCTCCGCGCCGGATATCCAAGGCCGGTTCTCTGGAAGAAGTTCAGCACTCCTGGCTACGGGGTCGGACGGAATTTGCGTTTTGGCGATCTCACCGGAGACGGTCAGATCGACATCGCCATCGGTCAGATGAATGGGCACGGAGACAGGACTGGCTACAACGAGGTGGGCTGTATCACCGCGGTCAACTTAGACGGGGATGTCCTGTGGCAGAGCGGCAAACCCGACCCCGAGAAGTATCATCTCACCAACGATGTAGCCTTTCAGGTCCATGACATCGATGGGGACGGGCGCAACGAGGTGATCTATGCGCGTGATTTTGAGCTGGTCATCGCCAACGGAGCAACCGGTCAGGTCAAGAACAAGATTCCGACTCCCATGGCCAAACCGCCCGTAGACAGGTACCCGCGCATTCTGGGAGACTGCCTCTTTTTCTGTGATCTCAGGGGCTTGGGTCGAGCGGGGGATATCGTAATTAAGGATCGATACTGGCATTTCTGGGTCTATAACGACAAACTCGAACTTCAGTGGGAGGGCGAGTGCAACACGGGTCACTATCCATATGCTTTTGATGTCGATGGCGACGGGCACGAGGAGCTCGCGATGGGCTACAGTCTGTTCGACCATGACGGGACACTTATGTGGTCCCTGAAGGATCAGATCGCGGATCATGCAGACGGGATCGCCATCGCCGATTGGGGGGAGAAGCCCGGCTCGCAGCCAAAGATTCTCTATTCCGCCAGTGATGACGGTATGCTGCTCGTAGACCTCGAGGGAAATATCCTGAAGCACCATCACATCGGCCATGCCCAGAATCCGGTGATTGGTAAGTTCCGAACCGATCTGCCAGGTCTGCAGGCAGTCACCATCAACTTCTGGGGCAACCAGGGGCTCCTGCACTTCTATGACGGCGAGGGTACGATTTATCACGACGCAGAGCCGGTAAATCTCGGCAGCATGTGTCTGCCTATCAACTGGACCGGGCAAGAGCCGGAACTCTTTGTCCTCTCTCCCAATCCGACCTACGGCGGTATGTTCGACGGCTGGGGACGTCCGGTGGTTATGTTCCCGGACGATGGTCATCCCGACATGTGTAACGCAGTCATGGACCTGACGGGAGACTGTCGGGACGAGGTGGTGGTTTGGGATCAGAACGAGTTATGGATCTACACTCAGGATGACGGACCGCTGTCAGGGCGTCTGTACAAGCCAACACGCAACTCGTTCTCCAACTCGTCCAACTACCAGGCCAGTATCTCGCTGCCGGGCTGGAGCGATGAGTAACCACCATCGCATCAAGGAGCGAAATATGATTTACGATGATGTTGAATTGCACAACGTAGCCGGGATTCAATCGGTCAACGGTGGCGTGCGCCTTCAGCGCGTCCCTGAGGACGTGCGGGAACATCTGGAGGAAGGCGCACGGATGCGGGTTATGCAGCCTGACAACTGCGAAATCCGTTTTGTGAGCGACTCTGCTGAATCCTATGTGACGCTTTCATCGGAAGGCGAAACCGACGTGACGGTCTTTAACGGTACGTTCGATGAACGCGCTCGATACACTATCGGACAGGAGCCAACTACCATCCGCCTTTGCCCTCAAGATCGCGTTCAAAGACTCGGCCGGAAGTGGTGGAAAGACCAACCGTTCGCTCCGAACGTACGCCGGGTGATATTCGGCGGGTATCGGCGTGATCCGGTGATTCTGCACGACATCAAGGGCGAAGGGGTTCGTCCCCCGCGCCCCGAGGAACTGCCCGGGATCAGGTATCTTGCCTACGGCACGAGCATTACCCACGGGTTCGATTGCGCAGGGCCGCACTTGAGTTACGTCGCTCAGGCAGCGTGGCATCTGAAAGCTGACCTTATCAATCTTGGCGTCGGTGGCGCGTGCCATTGCGAGAAGGCGTTCGCGGACCATATTGCCGGCAGAACCGATTGGGATATCGCGTCGTTGGCCTTGTCCGTGAACATGCAAGGATTTTCGCTTGATGAGTTTCGAAAGCGTGTCGCTTACCTGGTCAACACCGTGGCCGGGGCTGACACGAGCCGTCCGGTCGGATGCATAACGCTGTACCCGTACTTTCGTGATTTTGGAGTAGAGGATTCCGACTTGCAGTGTGGCGGCACTCCTGACGCGTATCGTCAATCACTGCGCGATGTCGTTGTGGAATGTCCTCTACCCAATGTTCATCTTATTGAGGGGCAGGAAGTTTTGACAAACATCGGGGGATTGACCGGAGACCTGATTCACCCTTCCGACAATGCGATGATCGAAATGGGGAGGAACCTGTCTGACAGGCTGAAGCCTTGGCTGAAGGGTCATGGTCCAACAGGGAGCCCAACAAACGAATCGAACGCGACTTCGGGTTAGCCGCGCCGTTTCGCTCTCCGGCCAACCCGGAGTGGTTCATTCGAGGCGTTATAATTAGTATCGAGGAAGTTAATTATGATTAATGGAAAAAAT
>JABIQT010000772.1 GCA_018667995.1 Candidatus Latescibacterota bacterium | reverse complement strand
GCACGGTGCAGAAAACCAGGACGACAGGGGCCCTGGATATGCAAACCTGGTCATAGGCTGCCGCCATCAGAGCATTCTTACGCTCTTGATCGTCAACGACAGTAACCTGATAAGCCTGTAGATTTGCTGCGGATGGCGCAGCATTTATGGCCTCATAGATGCGTTTCAGGATTTTCTTATCTACGGAACGCTGCTGAAAGATTCGGATCGAACCCCGTTTACTTATGGCATCAAACAGATCCACATCAACCTCCAGTTACAGGCTCTGGAATACCAAACGTCTTGCGCTTAAGATCAAGATAGAACCGGTAGTTCTCCAAGGTGACATCTGGCGGACATCGATGATCCACATGCGGGATGTAGCCACCGGCCTGAACCAGCGGTGCGATACGGTCTATCTCCTTCCGTATTTCATCCTTCCCGGCGATAAGACGCGTTTTGTCTACGCCTCCCAGCAGCAACAGACGTTCGCCGTATTTCTCACGGTAGGGATAAGGGTCGGAACCGCTCTGTATCTCCAGCGGAAACATGCAATTCACACCGCCGTCCATCCACAGCGCCACCAGCTCATCGATCTTCCCGTCACAATCCACATAGACCACGTCCACTCCGTGCTCCTTGAGGAAAGAGGTTATTCGCTGGTATCGAGGAACCATGAAATCTTTGAACATGGCTGGTGAGATCATGGGGCCCATGTTGAAGGCCATGTCCTCCCAGAAATCGGCAAAGTCCAGATCAACTTCTCGAACTGCTCGATCGATTACCGCAAGGATAAACTCCGTAAGATACTCCATCATCTCGTGAATCCATGCCGGATCATCTATGCACGTTACGGTCACATGTTCGAAGCTCATCCAATTCCGTAACCACCCGAAGAGGCTCCCGACGCTGACACCCAGTGGATAGTCTCGGACCGACCACTCCTGTTTCAGGGCCTCCCAGTTCTCCGGATATCGCACAGGATCGTTTGGATCAAGACGTTCCTTGAATCGGTCCCAGTCGGCCCGGGTTTCGATAGGGAATTTCAGATATTTGGGTATGGACGACGAGCCGTCCGTCCTGATGAGACAGGTGACCCCGGCTTCATCGACGATGATCCGGTGATCTTCCTTTTCTTCGACAATCTCATACTTGAAATTCGGCAGCAGCCCCAAATTCAGAGGCACATGGTCTCTGCGATTGAACCCAAAATACCGGTCCGCCATGGGATCAGTCACGATATGGTTCGGAAGCCCCTGATCGTGCCAGGTAGTGAGCGTCTCCGCCCAGTATCCAAACTCTTCGTCCGGCACATGATCCACGGATTGATAATGCATGGCACGTACCCATCGGTCTCGTTCCGTCATCGTTTAAGTTGCCTCCCCAATCTCTTCCACTGCGATGATCTGATCGTCGTATGTGTCGTTTACCGTCTGTCCGGGTGGTACCACGAGGAACTTTTCCGGATCCCAATCGCCCGCCAGAAAGGAGGATATAAGGGCTGTGTCGCCGGGCAATTCCTGAAATTCCCAGTCCATTTTTTCGGCATACTCCTGCACGAATGCCCTGTAGGATTCACGATCTCCAACCCCCATGTCGATCAATGCGGCACGACCATAGTTATTCAGCCACTGGGTCTCCATATCTATCAGGTAACTGGCATTGTCTTCGCCATACTGCTCCACATATGCCGCATATCTCTTTTCTTTCTCTTCGAGCTTGACCGACCGGATGTGTCCTTGCTCCGAGTAGCCTTCTTTTCGTTCAATCCAGCCTGAACTGTAGTAATAGGTACCCGGCTGCGCGGTGAATTGCTCCAGGTATCGCTCTTTGGAACCCAGAAAGAAAGTGATGCAATCGTGCGCCCGCACCATAACCAGCGGCGTTTTTCCGGCCACCAGTTCAGCCGTGCCGCGACTGCACAGTCCATAGCCAATCAGGATATAATCGTAGGTATCTGGTGGCACCTTGTCGATCGCTTGCTGGGTCTCCAGTCGTAGCTGGTCAGGCGTGTCGTGAAGGCCGAACGGCTGAAAGGCCATATCGATCAAATGGGGGGAGGACGCGGAGAACGTCCTGAACTCGCGACAGAACACTTCGCAGGCAATTACGTAGAGTTTCATAGTATAAACGTGCTCCAATCCTACAGGTCAAACAGCATTGCATCCGCGAAACGCATTTGAAATTCGGCTGTTTCTGCTATCTGCAGATGTTCGGCGGAACGGGCCAGTTTCTCGGCACGGCGACGCATATCCGTTGATACGAGGGCCAGTCTCGCCCCCACGACCGCAGCATTGCCGATGAAATGTATCCGGTCCTCCGCAATTTCCGGGATCATGCCCAGACGGATAGCCTGCCGGCTGTCCAGATAGCTCCCAAAACCACCCGCAAGATAGAATTCGGTGAGATCAGCGGGCTTCAGATCCACAGCGTCGAGCAGAGCTTCAACACCGCTACGAATCGCCGCTTTCGCCAGTTGCAGTTCACGAATATCCCGCTGGGTCAACACAATAGCCTCGCCAGAGCTGTTCTCGGCCAGAACGAAATGAATCCCGGCCTCATCTTCGCGGATCCGTCCGCGGAGCAAGGGACTGAGCCCGGTATCTACTTCATCCGGAGCAAGGAGTCGCCCCGTCTCATCCATCAGACCAGCCCGAAGCAATTCAGCGCCAATGTCGACGAGTCCGGAACCGCATATGCCACGGGGCTCAACGCGACCTATCACTTTGCATTCACAGTCGCCATTGACATCCAGACGTACCTTCTCGATGGCGCCAGGGCCGGCATACATACCATGCTGGATACGAGCGCCCTCAAAGGCGGGACCAGCCGGCGTGGAACACGCCATCAAGCGTCCCTCATAATGCAGGACAATCTCACAGTTGGTGCCCACATCCGCCAGCATCTGAATACCGTCCCCGGGGTTGTCCATACCCGCAGCCAGCAGTGCGCCGACGGTATCGGCGCCCACATATCCTGCAATTCCGGGCAGGACGTGCACCTCGGCAATCGGATTGACTTTCAAGCCAAGAGAAGCCGCGTCAGCCTCCACGGCGTGATTCATCACGGGGATATAGGGAAGGAATCCGAGCGAACGAGGATCAACACCCATGAAGATATGCGTCATCGTCGCATTGCCCACCACCGTGAGCTCATATACATCCTGGGGATCAACTTTCGAAGGGCTGAGCAACTGGCCAATAATGTCATTGACCGTGTTCATGAGGGCGGACTGGAGTACCTGAAGTCCGTCGGGATTCTCCAGCACATAGTGGATGCGCGATATGACATCGTGACCGTAGTGCGTTTGACCGTTAACGGCAGATGCAGTTGAGACCGCATTGCCCGACTTCAGGTCCAACAGCGTCCCGACTATTGTGGTAGTTCCGATATCACATGCTATACCAAAACAGTCGAACTCACTATTGCCCTCTTCAACCGAAATCAGCTGCTTGTTGCGAATGACTGCAGTGAGTTCTTTACCTTCGGCATCGGCGAATAGCGCAGGAAGCCGTGTTAGCACGGACAGGCCCGCTGTCAGATCCGCACGAATATCCAATAGTCTGCTTAAATGATCAAACTGGGAGAGGGCACCGCTGAGGCTCTGCTCCGTCCATGTTACCGACTTCTTGACGATGGCGGGATCAAATGGTGCGTCGCGCCGGGCACCGCCTACTAACACCCTCATTTCGGCGGCCCTGGACTCGGACGGTACGGTAACTACAGCGTCGCCAATCACATGGGTCTGGCATGCGAGTCGTACACCTTCATTCAACTCTTCTTCAGAAAGAATCTGGCGTTCCGCGTCCGAGGGATCAGAGACGCCTTCCGTAACCAGTATCCGACATTTTCCGCACATAGCCTGGTGCCCACAGGGCGTGGTCATCAGAATCCCGGTTTCCGAGAGCACTTCAAGTACACCGTCGCCCGGATGCGTGGCAACTTCGGTCTCCTCAGGCTCTATCCTGAGCGTCAGAGTCTCTTGTGTCATGGCGCCAATCTGTTGTGCCACGCATTGCCGAAAGACACCAGCAATGCGTGGCAGGACTAGGGATTAAGACGAACTACGCCGCCGTGCTGGCTACCAGCTCTTTCGCTATATCCGCAGCACTTGCCGCATCTCGCGCGTAGCCATCAGCGCCAATCTCATCCGCATAGCTCTGAGTAACCGGCGCCCCACCCACCAGTATGCGAACTTTGCCGCCGATGTCTGAACTCTGTATCGCTTCGATGG
>JABIQT010000441.1 GCA_018667995.1 Candidatus Latescibacterota bacterium | reverse complement strand
GACTTCGATCTCACCGGATGCTATTCTCGCGACAATCTTTTCGGCTAGCTCACCTACCGTATCCAGAGGTTGAGGCGCGCCTTCGTAGTAGACCACGGGGGGTGACGCGAATGGTTCTGCCCAGACGTCTGTCTCCGATCCACCTTCGTCGATGGTAAGGATGACTCCCTGTTTCAGCAGTACCGTCACGGACTCAGCGGTCATTTCCTGCTTGAGGCGTTCGATTTCTTCGTCACCGGAATCGTCCAGGTCACATGAAAGGGCCTGTTCGAATGTACCACCAGATATCATAGCTTGAATATCTTCATATCCGCCGAAGCATCGCGACCCCAGAAAGGCCTTTGGAAGCGAGTCATTACCGGTGGTTCGTTGCAGCCAGCCACGCGTGCTCAGATCACCGTCTACCCGTACGTCCTTGAATTCGTAGTTGTTCTTCTTCAGGAGTTCGCGCAAACTGGCACACCGTGTGGCGTCACTGGTGCCATATACAACGATCTTTGGCGTATCATCGACCGCCTTCGCATCATCGCCATTGATTCTCTCTTTAGGGGTGCTCTCGTCTTTTTCAGACCTGCCCAGGCCAAACCATTTCAGCAATCCCATCCATGCCATCCGTTCAGTGTTTCCGGAAAATCGGAACCTGGTCCACAGACCGATCAGGTCAATGCTGCTCTGAGAATAAGCGTGGGAACGACTCTATCGGGGCTTCGGAGCGCCCTGGTAGGTATACCACTTCTTGAGGGTCTCCTCAGCGGCTCTATTCTGAGGGGTAAATGCCACCCTGTCCGACGACATACGATCCGTTCTCGAAAACCATTTCCAAATGAAAGTACCACGGAACCATGGTTTCTGCCCGAATGTCAAGAACAGGGCCTCGTATGCGTTAACCTGCTCTGACGCATCAAGTGCCGGGCTATCAACTTGACGCGGCCATTCCCACGGCTTAATCGATGTGCCTTTGATGTTCTTATATCCTATTTCAGTGAACAAAACTGGCTTGTTGAACCGCAGGGCGACTTGTTCAATCTGCTCAAGGTGGGGTTGCCATCCGGCAACCAGTTCCTCCACTGATGGATTGGCCTTGTCGGTCAGTGGAAAATAGGCATTCACACCGATGTAATCCAGATCTTCCCAAAGGTCTGTTTCATCATAGTCACGCCACCAGTTCGCGGCATAGGTAAGTTCGCCAGAGTAGACCCCTCGGATCTCCGCCACCAGGCCTTTCCAAAACGCGGGACGCGTACGTACCGGAGTGGATAGCTCCGTCGCAATGCAGAACATGTCGACGCGCTCCTCCTCTGCTACACGTGCGTAGTGCATGATAAAGTTGCGATAGCTATCCTCCCACTTGCTCCACTCCTCCTCCGTCTCAAAGTCAATCTCGCCAATCCAGCCATTATTCAGAGGTCGGGAGAGCCAAATGTGAGGTTTGAGCATCACTTTCATACCACTCGCGTGGGCGGCCTGGGTCGTGGCTCTAACACCGTTGTCTGACTCATTGAACAACCGAGCCTTGCGATTCAGTCGTACCTCAGGGGAATACTGATTGTCCATCCATCCAAAGGGTGACTGCGATATCCAATCGATTCCTGTCTCACGCGCAGTGTCGAAGGATGCATTTTGGATGTTCCGCCGCCCACCTACCCAGCAAACTCCACGATAAAAATTGTCCAGGACAAACGGCGCTACCATATCCTCTGCGGTCGCGACAGGAGCCGGGGAGGATCTATTCCAACTCGCGAATCCCACCAGCAGGCAGAGGGCCCCAAGTACCAGTACGAAATGTCGCATATATATTCCTATGGCTTGCCTCAGGCGGTTGTGTCAACCGGTAGCAAGAGCCGTGAGGGATATTCAGTAGAGTGAAAGATCTGTTGATGCGCCACTAGCAGCTGCGCATCCTTGAGATCGTTCTTTCCCGTATTGTGATTTCGGTCGTGATTCGGAAAATCACTGCTTGTTATCTCGATCCTGATACGATGCCCAGCCATGAATCTACAGGCCGTGGCACCCAAGGTAATCTCGAACTGTGTTACTTCTCCCGGCACCAGGAAATGCTCTTCTTCCAAGCTCTTGCGATGCCTGGCACGAATCATACCATAGCATACATCAATAGCAGCACCATCAGGATCTTCGTCAACCAGCCTGGCAAAGAAGTCGGTGTCCCTTGCTGTCGAAGCGGCAAAG
>JABIQT010000862.1 GCA_018667995.1 Candidatus Latescibacterota bacterium | reverse complement strand
CTTAAATTCCTTGATGCCCTCTTCGCCATCAATGGCGGTAGTAATATCATATCCGTCCAGAGTGAGCAATTGCACGATGGACTGCAACAGCGTGGGGTCGTCTTCCACCACTAGGATTTTGTCCGGCATCCAGAGACTCCTGAGCTGGTTCAACAGAATTCGCACCTGAAGAGCTACTGATATTCAGAATATCACTAATATACCACTGCGTCAGCACTCCGCAATAAGGTATATCCTTAAAAAGCTATTTTATATGCCTTGGCAGAATCCGGTAGATCATACAAGTATCAGGCCTCCTCCCGACTCACAGAACATGAATGCCTCATCAGAGACGAAATAACGGGCAGGCTACCTGAACGTAGACTATCACCTTGGCGAATCTGCCCGCAACCGGCGCGCCGTTGCGATCTGGTTCTACGTGACACGCCCGGGGCCACCACGACTCCACGGGGTAGGGATCTCTCTGATTCAAGAATCCAATATGTGGGACTGGAGCGAAGTTTTGCAGCGATCGAGAGCCTTGTTCTGTGAACTGCACAGGGCGCTCGGGGAATCAGACTAAAATGGTGGCACTGACAGATCTGCGCAGGTATAAATCAGCAGGCTCTCGATCAATTCACGTAGCGCACTCATAGGGAAAGTAGGCCAAAGCGCTCATAAATGTGTCGCGAGATATACCCTCGAAACTGCGTAGTCCTATTGAGTTGAACTGACCCATTTCTTTTCGCAGTACCGATACGGCAAGCTCCCGATGTCGGTTCGTCCGGACCTGGCAGGGCACGACCCAATCAAGAACCATCGGACCTACTCGACGTACAGAATCTATCTTACATCCCATCCTGAGGGGCCTATTGAAGGAAGGTGCCTTCGCTCAGTTCCTCGTAGGCCTGCTGCAATTCCGCCTGAGTATTCATGACAATCGGTCCACGCCATGCAACGGGCTCCTGGATCGGCGCGCCGGTTACGAGGAGAAATCGCATGCCCTCGCTCCCCGCACGAACCGTGATTTCGTCGCCTTGGTCAAATAACACAAGAGATCGATTCCCCACGTCATGACCGACCTCTCCACTCAGAAGATCCTCCGTCTTAACAGGTCCTGGTTCGCTGGCATCCCGGAAGACACCACCGCCCTCAAAAATGTAAGCAAAGGCATGCTTTGTAATCTCGACAGGCAGACGCTTGACCGTGTCTGCCGGAAGACTAATATCCAAATATCGTGGATTTGTGACGATGCCATCGACAGGCCCCTTCTTTCCCCAGAATTCCCCGCAAATAACCCGGACCAGCGTCCCATCGTCGTCCACAATTTCCGGTATTTGGGATGTCACGACATCCTGGTACCGAGGCGCGGTCATCTTATGAGCTGACGGAAGATTTGCCCAGAGCTGGAAACCATGCATACGCCCCGCCTGATCCCCTTGCGGCATTTCCTGGTGCAATATGCCGCTTCCGGCGGTCATCCACTGGACGTCTCCTGCTCCGAGGATGCCTCTGTTGCCTAAACTGTCTCCATGTTCTACGGTACCCGCCAGTACATATGTTATGGTCTCGATACCGCGATGTGGATGCCACGGAAACCCCGCCCTATAGCGGTCAGGATCGTCATTCCTGAAATCATCGAATAGAAGGAATGGATCCGTTAGAGATGTGTCTCCGAATCCGAACGCTCTGTGGAGGTGAACGCCGGCCCCCTCGACTGCGGGTTGGGCGGCAACTACGCTCTTCACGTGGCTTATCGACATTAGGCATCCTTCCCGACCGGTCGATCACAGTTGTGGGTCATTGAATAAACGGTAGCATTTGCCAGGTGGATGCGCACCATGTATTGATCTGTATCTTGCGGCAGATACGGTGAAGGGGACCAAACTACCGCATGGCTCAAACTGTCCCCAGTAATGGTGCATGATTCTTCCAAGGAATAACCTCGAACTCTCGAACCTGCCGCATTAAGAAGCTCCACCCGAATTGAGCCATGAGAAGCGTCCGCGTTGAGCGTCAAAGTACCATCGCTGGTGAGCCTGATCGGCTTCAGCGTGACCTGACCACAGTCGTGCAGTGGCCGATTCAGCGTTGGCTGGTCGCTCAAAGCTACAGGCCTGATACCGGCAAATCGGTTCCTGGGGATGGACGCCATACCTACGCCACTCCTGTGACCACGGTCATCGGCGCTCGTAGCACCACCGGAATATCCACCATAGTAAAATCGAAATTCATCATCGAGCAGAACGGGCGTAGCATTGGTGAAAATCGACCCGCCGTCGAATGAGCCTGAAGCCGCACGGGGCAGCACGAATGTATCACGAAACGGGCGATTCCAATTTCTGCCGTCCCGACTGATCATCAGCTCGATGTCAATCACACCGCCTCCGGTAGCACGATCCAGCACCTGCGTTAGCGCGAAGTAACAGCCCTCGTGGTAAAATACAGGGGCCGTGTGAAATTCCACATGCGGGAGATCCTGATCGTCAGGAGTCATTACCAGTTCCGGCGAAGACCAATTGATAAAGTCCTTCGACTCGATCCGCCCGATTCCATGCTTCCAGAACATGCCACCGTCGGGTCCATCGATCCACATCTTTCCATATATGACATAGCGGCTCAACACCGGATCGTACATGGCGTCAAGAGCGTCTGACATGGTCAAGGGTCTACGCCAGGGCTCAGAGGCATCATCCTCGAAAGGCACGGGTGATCCGAATCCACCACGTCCATATGCAATTCCGGAGAGTGGTGCCACTGGATGCTTCGTCCAGCGAATGCCGTCAGGTGAAAAAGCGACACAGAGACCTGGGCTCTCTTCCTCGCCTTCGCCGGCAAAATCAAAGTAGGCCATTTTGTATCGGCGTGCCGGATCCGCACAGATCTCGTCAACGAGCACATAATTCCCATATCGGTATGAGTATCCCCCATTCCCGATGAGAACGATGTTTGACTCCGAGCTCTCCTTGAATGGGATGATACCGAGAGCGGGCTTCGAAAACTGTATCCCGTTGTCCGACTCCGCGTAGCAGACCGCGCAGTCCTGTGTGCGCTCTTCAAGCTGATCCCCAGTGTAGGCTTGGTACCAGAGCTGGTATCGGCCTGTGATGGGGTTCCGATAGATACTGGTCCATCCTATGGCGATCTCCCAGGGTTTATCGTGGGCCGCAACTACCGGATTCTCTGGATGCCTCCGAAATGGCGTGACGATTCGCTCGGTCCCGGATCTGTAAAGGACATGGTGATCATCGACGAAGAGGAATGTCTGTGGCTTAATCATGTTCTATACTCTTTTCAGGGGTTTCAACCGGGGATACGGCTGGCATTTTACTGCTGAATCTATAATGCAAAGGAGG
>JABIQT010000397.1 GCA_018667995.1 Candidatus Latescibacterota bacterium | reverse complement strand
TACCCAACACCCGTGGCATGAAAAATGAGATAATCATCTCCCGGAGCCAGCGTAATTTCTACGACCACGCGGTTCGTTCAGTCGGAATAAAGCTCGTCGAAATTGGACTGGCAGACCGCTTTAGCGGCGCAGGTGTGAGGGATACCGAAGCATGGGAGATAGCCGATGCCATCACCGATCGGACAGCTGCTGTCTGTTACGTTGCGGGTCCGCAGGCTCTGCCTCCTCTCGATGAAGTAGTACATGCAGCCCATGACCGAGGCGTTCCTGTAATTGTGGATGCGGCGGGCCAATTGCCGCCCGCAAGTAACCTGAGTCACTATATTGCCCTGGGAGCGGACCTCGTCGCATTCAGTGGCGGCAAAACCATCGGCGGGCCCCAAAGTTCAGGAATACTCGCGGGGCGAAGAGATCTGATCATGTCGGTCGCTTTGCAGCACTTGGACCAGGATATCTACTTCGACCAATGGTCGCCGCCACCTGGCCTTATTGATAAGAACAGGCTACCGGGTGCGCCTCAGCATGGCATCGGGCGTCCCTGTAAAGTTGGTAAAGAGGAGATTGTGGGGCTACTGACAGCGCTCCGTCGCTTCGTTGCGGAACCCGAGGACGAACGTTTCAAAAGATGGCGGTCCGTAACTACGGAACTGTCTTTGGCCCTACAGGATATTCCCGGAACTGTAGTAGAAGAGCTGGCCGACAGACGTACCTCCCACGTACCAATGGTTCAGTTGACATTGGATGAGCAGGAATTGGGATGCTCCGCCCTTGATGTGGTCATTCGGTTGCAGGAGGGCAATCCCAGTATCCACGCTAATCCGTCGCGGGCTGGCGAAGGAGTTATTCTATTCGGCCCCATGTGCTTGAAGAGCGGGGAACCAGCGACGATAGGGGATACGGTCCGCAATCTACTACGCCATGTACCATAGACATTAATACGTGATCGATTGAATTCCTTGAGGGTTATCTCCGTTGTTCGGAATATAGAAATCATGACCATGTCATTCCATGCTCCCATGCTCCCCGGCGAGGTATCATGAAAACCTACCCGATACCGCTAATACCAGGGCCAACGCGAGTCCCGAAATCTGTGCTTGAGGCATATCTTACAGATTACGGTTCTGGTGATTTGGAGCCCGAGTATAGCGATTTATATGCCGAGACGCAAAGCCAGCTACAGCACATTTTCCAAACCAAGAATCAGTTTGCGATCATGACCGGTGAAGGTATGGCAGGTCTTTGGGGAGCCATGAAATCCTGCATCGTACCGGGCGACAAAGTACTGTCCGTGGCATCCGGCATCTTCGGATACGGATTCAGCGAAATGGCCGCCGGCCTGGGCGCCCGTGTGAAGACTGTCGGATTCGAGTATGACTGTATAGCCGACAGTGATACAGTGGAAGCAGCCATCAAAGAATTCCAGCCAAAAATGATCACTGCGGTTCATTGCGAAACGCCTTCAGGAACATTGAACCCCATCGGGGAAATAGGCGAACTGGTGAAAAAGTACCAGGTACCCCTGTTCTATGTAGATGCTGTGGCAAGTGCAGGAGGCACACCACTGGCTACCGATGCCTGGGGTATAGACCTCTGCCTCGGGGGTTCACAAAAATGTCTCTCGGCGGCCCCTGATATGGCCCTGGTCTCTGTAAGTAATCGCGCATGGGAGATCATTGAGAAAATAGATTATCGGGGATATGACGCACTCAAGCCATGGCGCAGCGCCCTGGCGAACTCATGGTTTCCGTACACGCCATCGTGGCACAGCACGGCTTCCCTCAGTATCGCATGTGGGCTGATCATAGCCGAGGGCCTGGCCGCGGCGATAGCCCGACACGAGCGTGTTGCAGCCTATTGCAGACAACGAATTGAATCAATGGGACTATCGATTTTTCCCAGACAGGAAAGCAGCTCCGCCCCCACCGTTACGGTCATCCAAGTACCGCATGGGCAGGATTGGGACACTCTAAACACAAAATTCAGGAAACTTGGCCTCGCGGTTGGCGGTGCGTTCGGACCACTGGCAGGCAAGGTATTTCGAATCGGTCACATGGGCTCTCAGGCAGAGATGGAACTCGTTACCGAGGGCCTCGATGTCATTGAGCAGTCCATAGCCGGTTAACACATCACGAAAGGTACTCATGCTAGAGCAACACATATCAATCATTGCGGGCGAACTTAGTATTAAGATTCAGCAGGTCCAGGCCACGGCAGGCCTTCTTGACGACGAGGCGACCGTGCCGTTCATCGCCCGGTACCGAAAAGAGGTAACCGGGTCGCTGGATGAGGTCGCGATCATGGCCATACGCGACCGATTGGCTCAGTTACGTGAACTTGACAAACGGCGTGAGGCCATACTCAAGTCACTGGAGGATCGAGAACTCCTCACGGACGAGCTGAAGAGTCAAATCAATGCCGCGGAGACACTTACCAACCTTGAGGACATCTATCTTCCCTATCGACCCAAAAGACGTACCAGGGCGACTGTTGCGAAAGAGAAGGGCCTCGAACCTCTGGCGCAGCAGCTTTACTTGCAGGACGAAAACGATCCTGTTGTGTTGGCAGAAGCCTACGTGGACGCCGAGAAGGAAGTCGCCTCGATTGATGACGCGCTGGCTGGAGCCAGGGATATTATAGCGGAATGGGTTAGCGAGGATCAGAAAGCCCGGGAGCGCATGCGCGAACTGTTCAGTACCAAGGGTCTCATCCGATCCAAAGTAATGAACGGGAAAGAAACCACGGGGACGAAATTCAAGGACTACTTCGAGTGGGAGGAAACGATAAAAGATGCCCCCTCCCATCGCATTCTTGCCATGCGGCGTGGGGAGTCAGAGGAGGCTCTCAGTCTCACATTGACGCCCGACGAGTCGGCGGCGGTCGCCATCCTAGAAGGTCAATTTGTTACCGGCACGAGCAAGGCCTCAGACCAGGTTCGGCTTGCCGTTCAAGATGGCTACAAACGGCTACTCTCGCCATCCATGGAAACCGAGATCCGAACTAGTTCCAAGGACCGCGCGGACGCCCAGGCCATCATAGTTTTTGCCGAGAACCTTCGCGAGTTGCTTCTCGCTGCGCCCTTGGGATCAAAGAATGTCCTGGCCCTTGATCCAGGTTTACGGACGGGCTGTAAACTGGTGTGTCTGGATGGTCAGGGCAAACTACTTCATACGGATACGATTTTTCCTCATACAGGCGATAAGAAGCGGGCAGAGGCTGGCACTACGCTCTGCACGCTCTGCGAAAAATACGGAATCGAGGCCATTGCAATTGGTAACGGTACAGGCAGTAGAGAGACTGAAACATTTGTACGGGCTCTGGAAATTCCTGGCAAACCGATCACCGTTCTGGTCAACGAAGCCGGCGCTTCCATCTACTCTGCGTCCGAGACGGCACGAAGGGAATTTCCAGATCACGATCTGACCGTCAGGGGTTCCGTATCAATCGGAAGGCGTCTGATGGATCCGCTGGCTGAACTTGTCAAGATCGATCCGAAATCAATTGGAGTCGGGCAGTACCAGCACGACGTGGATCAGGCCGCATTGAAACACAGCCTGGACGATACCGTGGTAAGCTGCGTGAATAATGTGGGTGTCGAGCTGAATACCGCCAGTCCGGACCTCCTCGCCTATGTCTCCGGTGTGGGGCCTAACCTGGCACAGAGCATCGTGGCCTATCGCGAAGAAAATGGGCCTTTTGATTCACGCAGCGGATTGCTGAAGGTACCCAGATTTGGACCCAAGGCATTTGAGCAAGCCGCAGGATTTCTCAGAATCCAGAACGGGGAAAATCCCTTGGACGGTAGCGGTGTACATCCAGAGAGCTATGATACCATCGACCGAATGGTTCAGGATCTGGGCTGTGATCTTTCTGCTCTTTTGAAGGACGATGCGTTGAGATCGAAGATAGAACTTGAGAAGTACACCACAGACACTATTGGAATGCCGACCCTTCAGGACATCATCGAAGAACTGAAGCGGCCTGGTCGTGATCCACGGAATGAGTTTGAGACGGTGACCTTCGCCGATGGCATTATGAATATTGATGACGTGAAGGCCGGCATGCAACTGCAGGGCGTCGTCACCAACGTTACCGCATTTGGCGCCTTTGTCGATGTTGGTGTCCATCAGGATGGCCTGGTGCATATCAGCCAGCTGGCCAATCGCTTTGTGAAGGATGCGAGCGAGGTCGTCAAGGTCAATCAGAAGGTCAAGGTAACGGTCCTCAGCGTTGATATGGATCGTCGGAGAATATCCCTTTCCATGCGTGACGACGGCGGTGCGCCCGACAATCGTGAAGGATCTGGAGCTCGGACTGAGAAGAAGAAGAAACCGAGGGACAATAGCCGCCGACAGGGCGGAAAAAAACAGCAGGGCACGACGGCGAATGATCACAATATCTCGGAAAAGAAAAGGGCGAAAGCAGCCGAAGGCTCTTCCGGTAAGACGGGAACGATCAATGACCTTATGGGCAAATACGGTAAGTTGTAACGCCCGTCACCTGTCATCTGAAAGGCGCCTATGTTACGTCTGGTCCAACTGACGCACCGTATGTATGGACGCTGTGTGGCTATCGTTGAGGACGATTATCTCAGAAGGCTGAATAGTCATCAGTCCGTCTACGAACTAGCCACTGCAGCAATGGATAAGGGACGTCGAATAGAAGATATTGCGAGAGAGGATGCAACCACCGAGCGAATGAAGTATGAGCCCATTTACTCGGGATCGACGGGCTGGTCCTTCCTTCCTGCCTTCGATCACCCGACCGAACCGAACTCATGTCTCGTATCAGGTACGGGTCTTACTCATCGCGCGAGTGCTGCAAACAGGCAGGCCATGCACGAAGATGCCGGCCACGAAGACGTAACAGACAGTATGCAGATTTACGAATGGGGAGTGGAGGGGGGTAGACCTGCTCACGGTACTGTGGGTGTACAGCCAGAGTGGTTCTACAAAGGGCATGGAAGCATCCTGCGAGGACACCTTGATGCACTCGAGGTACCAATCTTCGCGGACGATGGCGGCGAGGAACCAGAGGTCGCCGGCGCTTACATCGTTGATGCAGAAGGTCAGCCGCGTAGAATTGGATTCATGACTGCAAATGAATTCTCGGACCATATCCTGGAGAAGACCAACTATCTCTATCTTGCGCCGTCAAAACTGCGAACCTGTGCCATTGGGCCTGAATTGATCGTGGGTGGGAAATTCGATGATATCGCAGGGAAAGTAAGTGTTCACAGGGATGGGGCCGTGCTCTGGTGCAAAGAAGTTCATACAGGTGAGTCGAACATGTCCCACTCGCTGGCAAATCTCGAGCACCACCATTTCAAGTACAACGTCCACAGGAATCCGGGGGATGCGCACGTGTACTTTTACGGAGCAGACGCTTTCAGTTTCGGGGAGGGCGTGAAGTTAGTAGATGGTGATACGATGACTGTCGCTTGGGAAGGGATGGGCAAGCCACTTAGGAACACGATCAACATACAGAGTGGAATTGACGAATTAATCGTGGTCGAGGCGTTGGAGTAACCCCGATTTACAGGATTTCCTGCGTTTTCTCGATGAGGGATTTCAACGTCTGAAGGAATTTGGCAGCGGGCCCACCGTCAACCAATCTGTGGTCGAACGTGAGACTCAATGCCATAATTCTGCGAATCCCCGTCGTTAAGGTGCGTTCATCCACGACTACGACTTTGGGTACAATTCTTCCGACCCCGAGTATCGCGCATTCAGGCAGATTGATGATCGGCGTGAATGCATCAATGTCGTACATGCCGAGATTTGTAATCGTAAACGTACCTTCCCGCAACTTATCCAGAGGAAGCGTGCCTGCCTGAGTCTGCTCCACCAGTTTAGCTGATTCTTCCGCGATCACCTGCAAAGACTTACTCCGAACGTCGTGCACAACAGGTACGAGCAAGCCCCGTTCCGTATCAGTCGTCACGCCAATATTGACCAAGTCGTGCTGAACTATATTGCCTTCAATCAACGCCGTGTTCAACTCCGGACAGCCCCGTAGCGAATCAGCGACCAATTTCATTAAGATATCGTGATAAGCAGGCACTGGGTCCCACTGCTCGGTTACATATTTCTCCCTTAACAGTACGAGTTCGGTTGCGTCTACTTCGGTGGTGAGTGTAACAGGTGTAGTGGTGTGCGCACTGATCGACATCCGCTCGGCGATCACCTGACGAATCGCATTCATGGGCAACGCTCGAATGTCGCCGTCCAGTCCGCCATTTGGTATAGCCGGCGCTTCTCGATCTGTCTGCGCCGGCGGCTCAAATGCTAGATTGTTTCCACTATTGCCAGCTGTCAAGGATCTGTTGCCGGAACCGGGAAGCGCCTTTGGAGCGACACCATCGAAAGCCGCACGTATATCTCGCTCGACAATACGTCCAGACTTTCCTGTGCCTTCTACATCCTCCCATACAAATCCCAATTCGTGGGCAATTCTCCGCGCCCGTGGGCTGATAGCACGACGACGTTTCGGTTCCGGCCCAGTGTTGGCCTGGTCCGATTCGACGATCTCAAGGCTCGATGAGATCTGAGCCATAATCTCGTCGGACTCAGACAGGGGTACTTGGAAGACGCCGATCTCGTTCTCCGGTACCACATATCCCAACAACACCCCATCAGTAAGCCCCATCCCTGGCTCTGGAGCAGCAGGATGAATCTTTAGCGTACCGGTTTCAAAGACCTCGATGTTTCTCGTCCGGTCATCATTGCCGACCATGACAACAAGATCGCCCCGCAAAATCTGATCGCCATCCTGCTTCAACCATTTCAGCAACCGGATGCGCTCCCAACCAATGTGGGGCATGTAGATCTCGTAGGCCATTGTGGTAGTTCCCCGTTACTCTGCGAGTAAGTTGCGGACCGCCTCGATAATCGTCTCGGAATTGGGAATCACATCCTGCTCAAGCGGGGGACTATAGGGTACGGGGGTGTGCGCGCCATTCAACCTGTAAACAGGTGCGTCAAGATCGTCAAATCCTCTCTCCTGGACCTGAGCGGCAATCTCCGATCCAATTCCGCAAGGGCCGTATGACTCCTCTACAATCAGAAGACGGCCCGTCTTTCTTACGGACTCCAGGATCGTGTCCACATCCAGGGGAGCCACCGTTCTCGGGTCCACGATTTCTATACTGATATCGTCTTGAGTCAGCTCATTCGCCGCTTCGATGGCATGCCACACCATAACAGATAGAGCCACAACGGTGACATCGTTTCCGGGCTGCACGATGTCAGCCTTCCCAAAGGGTACCGTATATTCACCATCCGGGACCTGTCCCTGTTGATTCAGCAGTAATTTATGCTCAAGAAATACCACCGGGTCATCGCTTCGAATAGCCGTCTTGAGTAATCCCTTAGCGTCATATGGATTGGATGGCACCGCGACCCTGAGTCCTGGTATATGAGCGAACATGGAATAGTAGCTCCCGGAATGGTGTGTGGACGTGGAGTTTCCCGCCCCCATGCACCCTCTCAGCACCAAGGGCATTGTCAAACGTCCGCTCGACATATACTGAATCTTTGCGGCCTGATTTACAATCTCGCCCATGGCGTCAAGGATGAAATCCACAAACATAAAATCAGCGACGGGTCGAGCGCCGGCCATGGCCGCACCAATGCACAGCCCTACAAATCCTCTCTCTGCGATCGGAGTATCGCAGAGCCGTAGTGCTCCATATTTCTCATAGAGCCCTACAGTGGTCTTGAAATTGCCACCGCGTGGTCCGATGCCCTCACCAACAACAAAGATAGATGGGTCGCCAGCCATTTCTTCGGAAAGCGCCTCTAGGGTGGCATCCGAAAAAGTGATTTCTCTTAGAATTTCCTGAGTCATGGGCGGTTTCTATTTATAGGGACTGATTTTCCGTAGGTTCTTGCATACGGTCGAGGGTTAGTACTGCTCCCGGAACACATATCGCCTGGAGGAGGAAGGTTCGGG
>JABIQT010000624.1 GCA_018667995.1 Candidatus Latescibacterota bacterium | reverse complement strand
TCTTTAGACAGCGGAAGAGCCTACTTCTTACCAGCCTTCTGCTCTTTTTCGTCTACTACGCACACCTGAGTATCAGCACCGTGACTACCCAGGAACTTGTCGTTGAGGTCGCAATTCCTGAGTCGCTTCATTTTATGCTCTGGGTAAGTTGGGGATATTTTTTTCTGAGATACCTGCAGTATTACCTGATCACGGCACGAGGCGGTCTGGATGCTGTGATTCAGGCCGAACGGCAACTTCTGGCTGCGGCGGGCCCTGATGAAGCTGGCCCCGGGTTGTTCCTTCGAGTTGTGCTCTTCAATACATACCTGACAGATTATCTGCTTCCTCTTGCATTCGGATTGTTCGCTGCGGCTTTCGCCCTTATCGTCAGATAGCACAAAACTCAATCCGGTGAGCCTGGCACATGGTGCAAATCTCACATCCTCCTGCGGGGCAGATGCAGTGGTTCAATTAGGTCTACACATCCAGCAGTATTCTTCGCGCTTCATCGATTCTCTTTAGGGTTGCAGGTCGAAGATACTGCTTCTGGTCCGTCTGCTGAGGTAGTCCCCTTCGTACAAAAGCCATATGCATCACGCGGCGCAGATCGTTGCTCTCGTTATGCGAACCTCCGTGCCATATGTGAGAATTGAATACCACAACCGTGCCCGCGGGGGCGAGCACTTTGATCTCGTCTGGATGTGAAGCGGAGGGGTCTGACATTTCCTCAGACGGTGCTTTACACCACCTATGGGAGCCTGGTACGAGCCGTGTTGGGCCATTTAGCTCCGTAAAATCGTCTAACAGCCAGAGCGAATTGGCCACAAAATAATGCCCCGAGCGTGCCAATGCTCGCTCCTTATCGTCCCGCGGACCCCAATCCATGTGTAAGGCCTGTTGCCCTTCTCCTGGAAGGGCAAATCTGCAGTTCAGCGAATGTACTTTGAAGTCAATCGTCAAAATATGTCGGACGGCAGCAAGTAGCCTTGGATGCGTGTAACAGAAATCGAAAATCGGATCCTTATTGATCAGATCACTCAAACGAAGAGCACCGGATTCCTGGTGGACCTCTTTTCCCGCTTCCTCTCCCTCCGCTTCCATAAGCTGTTTCAGACGGGTCCTGAATCTTTCTACGAGATCGTCCGGAATCAGGTTTGGAAGAGCTACATATCCCCTATCATCCAGTTGTTCCCGCTCAGCATGGGTCAATGTGTCGTCACGTACACCCAGCCGGTGAAGTACGGTATCCATATCCATGGTACGTTTAGTCCTCTGCGATAGGCGGACGTCGTTTCCACACTTGGGTGGCCTCTTCAAATGCGTGGGCAAGCTGCAATACTCCGAAATCATCCTGGTGCCGCCCCACTATCTGGATGCCCACAGGTAGTCCCGTATCGGTGAAGCCACAGGGAACCGAGATCGCCGGCAGTCCCGTGATGCTGATGTAGTACGACGACCGCATCCAGTCGATGTAAGTATCCTGTTTTACACCATTGATCTCCGTGATGAATTGCTGCTCCACATCGAATGGGGCCACTTGTGTGGCCGGGAATATCATGAATTCATGATGCTCCATGAATTTGCGCACACGGTGATACAGTTCGGTTCTGAGCGTCTCCGCGCGTCCCATATCGGCGCCAGTCAGGTCGAGGCCTGCCTCCGTATTCCAAATGACCGTGTCCTTTATAAGGTCTCGGTGGGTCTTCAGAAGAGCACCATAGGATTGAGCGAATGACGCGGCCCGAAACACCTTGAATGCCTCGTCCGCCCCCGTGAAGTCAGGTTCGTCGTCCTCAACGAGACACCCCAGGTTTTTGAAAATGTGCTTGCCTGATTCGATTACGCTGGACACGGACGGCTCAACGGGCAGCCCTCCAAAGTCGCGGCTCCAGGATAAGCGAACCTTCGAGAAATCTCGAACGAGCGGACCCCTGAATGGCATACCAGGCTCCGATATCGCGATAGGTGAGCGCGGATCGGGGCCCGCAATGGCGCTCAACATCAAGGCTGTATCGCCGACGGTTCGTGCCATTGGCCCCTGGACACTGAGTGGCGACCAGGCATTTCCGGATGGCCACTTTGGGACCCGACCTGGGGACGTTCGTAGGCCGACCACATTACAGAAGCTGGCAGGATTTCGTAGCGAGCCGCCCATATCACTTCCATCTGCGATAGGTTGCATGCCGCAGGCTAGGGCGACGGCAGCGCCACCACTACTGCCACCACAGGTCTTGGAGAGATCATAAGGATTACGTGTTTCTCCAAAAACCGGATTGAATGTCTGAGATCCAGCGCCGAACTCGGGTACATTCGTCTTGCCGATAGTTATGGCACCGGCATGTTGGAGTCGATCCACAATCAACGCATTCTCTTTGGGGATGAAATCGCGGTGAATGGGCGAGCCCCATGTCGTCCGTATGCCCTTTGTCTCTACGAGATCCTTGTGTGCGATAGGCAAGCCGAATAACGGACCGAGGTCGGCGTTTGGTGTCCATTTACTGTCTGCCTCGTCCGCGGCTTCCAACGCCCGGTCAGCTACAAGCGTTATGATAGCGTTGACGTGCGGATTGCAGCGTTCAATCTGGCGCAGATGTGCTTCCATGACCTCTCGTACTGACAGGGCCCTGCTGCGAAGATGCTTTGTCAATTCCAGGGCGGTTGCCCCGCAGATATCTGATTGATTCACGGGATGATTACCTCTAATTAATGATACTCTCAAACGGCCATAAATACCACTATGCGTTCGTTAGGGAGCATGATATTATGTGCTCTGAGAAGCAAGTGTCTTTTATCCTCAGACACAATGAAGCATACTGGGACCGATAATACGCTTAGCGGGTGACTGATGCAATGACATATGTGTAGAGATCTCCGAAGGACGAAGGCCGTTTCTCCGTACCTAAAGGAGACTTTCAAGGACAGAGATTCGATCAGGGAGTGGATAACGGCAATATCCTATCTGCCAGACCCCATGACCAATTTCAGAATGCTCCAAATCCAACGGGCAGCCGCATCATAGTGTTGGCCAGAACAGGAAGGCAGAAATATGTATAGCAGTCTGGCATCCGCCCGTCTGACCACCGGTGAGACTATCGATATCAGCGTAGTCTTAGCTCCAGACCACCAGTGGCAGTCGCAGATTATTCCATTCCTTGGACATAAGCCTGGGAATTTTCAGTGGCACTTGGAAATGGCTTTTCAGAATGAGAAGATCCCGATTCTTGAGACACGCTTCTATCTTGCGGTTCTGCAAGGGCAACCGATCTGCAACATTATGACGGTAGAATATGCGGGTATAGGAATTCTCGGGCACGTCTACACGCTTCCGGCTCATCGCAGGAAGGGAGTCTGCCGAGCGCTCATGGGCGAGCAGATGTCCGATTTTACACGGCGTGGCGGACGGTACATGACCTTAGGTACTGGGTTCGACACCCACCCTTACCGAATCTACGAGAGCTTCGGCTTTCGAAGTGTGATTACCGACTCCGGTTTCATGAAGTTCAGAACAGATGATGCGTTCGAAGCACAGTTTTTTGGGATCGAAGCAGTCTCGATTGTGAAGCCTGATTGGCGGCATTGGCCGATCATAAATGTCCTATGCGCAGAGCGTGGCGGCGCCTTCATTCGTAACGTCGCATGCGAGCTGTTCGGACCGTCGAACTTTGAAGGAGGATATCTCACTTTTCTCCGTGGTACCATTGAAGATACGCGTAGAGACGCGAGATTGTTGGTGTCTGCTACGGGTGCCATTGTGGGATATGCGACAGTCCAACCCGATAGACGTTGGGCAGATCAGTCTATGCTGGTGGACCTACATTTACAGGCGAATTTCACGAGTAAAGCGCACAATCTGCTTCGATCACTACCCTTGCCAACAGGTTCGAAGATTCTCTGCTGGACCGAATCTGATACTGATTGGAAAATTGCCGCGTTAATGGAGGAAGGCTTCCAGCACGAGGCGACGTTGCGGAATCAGGTTGCGCGCGATGGACGCACAGTGAATGCGGAGGTCTATTCTCTCGAGACGTGAGTAGGTGAAATCTACGGAGACCAGAGACGATTTTTACTCGTCGCTGATGCTATTGAGGGATGATGATATATCTGGCATTACCATAATTCCCTCGGCTGGATCTCCCCAGGCATGGGCACTCCCGTTCAGATAGGCCTGCATGACATATGCGCCCGTGACGGCATCTAATTCGTGATCAGACATGTCATCGTTCAATCCGCAAATACCAAGATTTTGGAGTCCTGAAAGTAATGTTGACAATCCCCTCTGTTTTCGTGGAATCCCAAGAATGTCCTGAGCTCCGCCAGGATACACTTCAAGCGCCTCTATCCCCACTAGATGGAGTGCCATTTTCAGTCCCATTCCCCGCTCCGTGAGTTTTCTCATCGGCCCCAAAGTTAGTGGAAAAAAACGGATCTTATGGCGGGTCAGTTCTCGGTCACACGCACGTAAATGCCTATCGTTTCTCTCATGAATTGATGTTCGGCCTAGCGGTAGGCTTAGGGGTGCATCGATGCCTATGATCGATGGGCGGACCTCGTCAGAATAGGCCAGGATTTCCTGGTCCGTATAGAGATTACAGGTCTCCGCATCACTGCCTGTCAGGACGCAGATGCCAGACGGATTTTTCTCCACGCCCGCTAAGTCGATGCACATCACTTTTTCTGAAGTCAACTCCAATCTCCTCAGAGCGCCGTCTCTTTACGCGATGATAGCGTTTACACGGTGTACCCGTAATACCATCATTATCTGAATTGTCATCTTGGTATTCTGCTCGACACAATGGTGCTACAAGGGACCGGATGTGGACTTGAGGGACTCCAGCGTCTTCTCGTGAATACCTCCGAATCCCCCATTGCTCATGAATAAGATCTGGTCACCTGGCCGGGCGTGATCCGTGAGGTAGGACACGATCGCGTCCACTCCAGGCATAATCCGCGTATCCTTGCCGCGACGCACTAGTCCGCTCGATAGTTCCTCTAGCGAGAAGCGATCATCAGCTGGTGCCTTACCAGGGTTAAAGACGGGAGCAAGTATGATATGGTCGGCTCCGTCGAAGGCCTCCTCATAAGCAGTCTGAAATATCCGGCGAATCGTGGTAGCAGTCCGAGGTTCAAAGACGGCCCAGACAGTTCGTGAGGGATAGGCCTCACGGAGGGAGTCGATGGTGGCCCGGACCGCCGTGGGATGGTGGGCAAAGTCGTCGTAAATAGTGACATCGTTCACGACGCCTCGAATTTCCATCCGGCGCTTCACCCCGGGAAAGGACCGGAATCCCTGTTCAATCTGTGCCCACGAGAGGCCAACGCTCGATGCTGCCGCGATAGCCGCCAATCCATTACTCACATTATGTCGACCAAAAGAAGAAAAACACAGGCGTCCCAACAGTTCCGATCGTTTGAAAACATCGAAGGATGTGCCATCAGGCGAAACGGTAATGCTGCCGGCGCGCCAATCGCCTTCTGTAGCTGCGCCAAATGTCTCCAAAGGGCTCTGGGCATCGGGTAAAAGTGACGAGACGGTTTCATCATCTGAAGGCGCAATCAGTAGACCATTACTCGGTATCAAGTTTATGAGTCGCCGGAAGGCGAGCACGATCTGGTCGAGCGAGTCGTAAATATCAGCATGGTCGAATTCGATGTTGTTAATGACTGCGATATCTGGAAGGTAATTGAGGAATTTGGCACGTTTATCGAAAAAGGCACTATCATACTCGTCGCCCTCAATGATGAAGTGTTTTCCTCGGCCGAGACGGGCACCGGACTCCCAACCTATGGGTACCCCGCCAATCATGAAACTTGGATCAAGCCCTGCGCAGTCGAGTAGCCAGGCCAATAAGGATGTCGTCGTCGTCTTTCCGTGCGTGCCAGCCACCACGATGACCCGTTTGTCCCACAGAAAGAACTCACGTAGCGCTGCTGACTGAGACATATATCGGATTTTGTCCGACAGGACTGCTTCCGCCTCGGGGTTTCCACGTGAGACGGCATTTCCGATAATGACGAGGTCCGGTTTGGGATTCAGATTCTCCGAATCAAACCCTTCTCGAACGGGTATGCCCTGTTCTTCAAGCACGGTACTCATCGGGGGATAGACGCTGGTATCGCTACCAGTCACATGATGACCGAGACGCTTAAGCATCACGGCAAGCGGTGCCATGGCGGTGCCACAGATGGCAACCATATGTATTTTCAGTATTTTGTCGTAATTCACGGGATAGGAGGATTGTTTTCAGCAAGCGTCCGTATTCGCCGTCGAATGGCATCATTGTGGACGTTTGCTGGATAGTTCAAGAGGATGGTCTGGTATTCCGTAATGGCCTGAGGAATATCCTGAAGCTGAACCTCGAATATATGTGCGATTCTCTCTTGTGCTTTGACGGCATGCCTGCTGGCAGGGTATTTCTCCAGTAAATCACGATAGGCGGCGATTGCCTCATGTGGCCGGTCGCCATCGTTTAAGATCAGACCAATATCGAGAACTGCCATATCGCTGATTGGCGAGTCAGGGTGATCGTTCAGGAACTGCTTGTAGCGATCCAGGGCTGCCGCGGTGCGATATTGTCTCTGTAACAGTACCGCTTCGATATAAGATGCGAGAGTCTCCGCGCCGATTTCACCAGACATTCC
>JABIQT010000432.1 GCA_018667995.1 Candidatus Latescibacterota bacterium | reverse complement strand
GTAATACTGGACGTGACGCACTCCTCTGATCGTTCGTTCTGGGAATCTCTCGAACATTTTCACGGATGTGTACTTGCCAGTCACAACAACTGTAGATCCCTGGTGCCCCATCAGCGTCAGTTTGATGATGCCCAACTTCGGGCAATAATAAATCGCGACGGTGTCGTGGGTACGGCCTTCGATGCCTGGATGCTTCATCCGCGTTGGACACTGCTGGAGCCAGGGAATAAGGCAGTATCGCTGGCCAACGTAGTGGATCATATAGACTACGTGTGTCAATTGGCGGGCAATAGCCGTCACGCGGCCATTGGTTCCGATCTCGATGGCGGTTTCGGAAGGGAACAGTCGCCCCACGATCTGGACACTATTTCGGATCAACAGAAGATAGCCGGCCTCCTTTCAGAACGAGGATATGGGGACGACGATGTAGTCGAGATTATGCATGGAAATTGGTTGCGGCTGCTTCGCGAGGCCTGGAAAACCGACGGTTGAGTTTACCCTCCAGTCTCTGATACCAGAAAGCGTTGCGGACCGATCCTATCAACGAATCCAGAATTTCGGTCCACCTCCTTCGACCTTACGGTAGCCCACGCTACCCACGTGGTTTCAACCTATGCCAACCAACGTCCTGATCATTCAAACCGCATTTATTGGTGACGTGGTTCTGGTAACTCCCCTGATTCAAGCCGCCAAGGATCTGCTGGCCGCGGATCTCGTTTCCGTGTTGGTCAGACCTTCCACGGCAGAACTGCTGTACAACAATCCCAGTGTTGACGAGATAATACCCTACGATAAGAATCAGAAACAGAAGGGCCTCTCGGATCTCATGGCCATGTCGGGGCGCCTTAGTGGGGGCGATTTCGATGTGGCGTTTATACCACACAGATCCTTCCGTAGCGCTCTACTGGCGTGGCTTGCCAGAATTCCTCAACGCGTCGGGTTTTCATCCAGTGGTGGAAGATGGCTGCTAACGCGTACGGTACCCTACGAGTCGGTGCATGAGGTGGATCGAAACCTGAGTCTGCTCCCCCGTGAAACTCCCATTGAGGCGGGCGCCTATCCACCCGCTCTCTATCCCGATGATGGAGATCGTGCGTTCGTAGACGCGCTGCTTCACCGGCAGGATGTCGAGCCGGCCGGCACTCTTATCGGTGTGAATCCGGGATCCACTTGGGCGACAAAACGCTGGCAACCCGAAGGCTTTGCCGAAATAGTCAGACGGTCAGAGCAAGAGTTGGGCGCTCGTGTGATTCTATTCGGTGGATGGGAAGATACAGAATTATGTCAACGTATAGCCTTACTTTCCGGTGGTACGCCATTGATAGCCGCAGGCGAGGCGAAATTGCTTCAGTCTGCCGCACTCGTAGCCCGGTGCTCGGCCCTGGTTTCGAACGATAGTGCCATGGCCCACATCGGTGCGGCTATGGGGACACCCGTAATCGATATCTTCGGGCCCACGGTGACTGAATTCGGTTTTACGCCATACGGTGAAGGACACTGCTCTGTGCAGCGCGACCTGTCGTGCCGTCCCTGCGGAAGTCATGGCGGTGTGAGTTGCCCCATCGGTACGCACGAGTGCATGACCAGCATCGGTGCAGACGAGGTCTTCTCGGTTTTGAAGGAGCGCCTTTCGTCGCCCTCCTGACATGAGTTCGCACCAGTTCCAGGAAGCGAAAATTCCAGATGAAGATAGCCATCGTGGGTATCATAAACCATGATACGATAACCCTGGCAAGTGGTGAAGAGCTTCAGGATCTCGGCGGAATCCTGTACAATACCGCTGTGCTCGCGAATCTTGTTGACGAGTCTGTTACCATACAGCCCATTTCCCGGATCGGTGCGGACTGCTATGAAATGATGCAGCGTATGGTGGATCCGTATCCTAACGTTGATATATCCGGTATCGCCCTATCCCCTGAAGGCACCAGTAGGAACACCATCAAATATGATGGATCCCTCGAAAAGATCGAGCAGTTGACGAACCACATAACACCGATTTCCATATCACAGATCGAGCCCTACCTGTCCAGCGACGCTTTCCTGGTCAATTTCATAATCGGCGATGATATTAGCTGCGATGTCCTATCCCAAATTAGAGCTCGCTCTGCAGGATTGGTGTATCTGGACGTGCATAACCTCTGCCTGGGTATAGACGACCATGGGTACCGATACCATAGGCGCCCGGAAAACTGGACGGATTGGCTGCGCCAAGTTGATGTGGTACAGATGAATGAGATAGAGGCCCGTCTTCTGTCGGCTGCGCCATTGAAGCACGATCGTGATTTTGTTGAACTGGGGAAAGAGATCCTTGCGTTGGGGCCGAAGGTATTCATTGCTACGAGGGGAAGGGATGGCTCAGTAACTGTGTATCAGGATTCCCATGGTTCTGGTGTGCTGGTCACTCAGCCGGAACCGGTGGAGGAGATGATTGATACAACAGGTTGCGGTGACGCCTTTGCGGCTGGCTTTCTGACGGACTACCTCGTTTCCGAAGATGCGGTCAGCGCCACGCGCCTTGGGAGCTGGTCGGCGGGTGTAAATTGTACACTGGCCGGACTGAAGGAAGTGGGGCGCTTCAGGGAACTGCAGAAGGATCGTGGAGAGGCCGAATGAGGCTACAGATCTGTGAATCCTTATTCTACGAAGATGGCCGACCAACGTGCGCAATGTTGCTTACTTTATTGCTTGTCCTGAAGCTGTTGGGCGGGTAATATCGAAGTAGAAAACATACCCGAAGGCGGCGTTCCTCCCCAGAAAACAACACGAAACATATCGCAACAGGAGCGAATTCGATGCTCACTAAGCCTGTAACCGATCACTATAATGTTTCCGTCGAACAAGTTAAGGCGTTCTCGGAAGATGGATTCCTGAAGGTCGAGCAACTGATCTCTGCTGACGAAGTAAGTGAGATTAATCGCCACACCGATGATATCCTGTCAGGCCGGCAGCCAATAGAGGGTATAGAACCACCGCCTCCCGACTTGTCTCACGAGGAAATACTCGCCCGACATTTGCGTATTCATATGCTGCATCACAAGGATGAGCTACACGAGCGGTATTTGCTTCATCCGCGAATATTGGATATCCTCGAGGTACTTATAGGGCCGGATGTAATGGCAATGCAGACCATGCTGTTCATCAAAGGACCGGGGCAACCAGGGCAGGGATATCACCAAGACTCCTATTACATCAAAACCTGGCCCGATCACTTGTGTGGTGCTTGGATTGCCCTGGACGACGTCGACGAAGAGAACGGCTGCGTGTACATGCAACCCGGCTCCCAATATGAACCAATCACACTTGATGTACAGGCACCCAGCGATACGGATGAACACCAGGAAGGTTTGACGGAGATCATCGATGTAGACCGGTCACTTGAGGTGCCCGTTATAGCCAATGCAGGAGATGTCGTGTTCTTTGGAGGACATATAAAGCATCGGTCTACCAAGAACCGTTCTGAAAGGTTCAGGCGCGCTTTCGTCAGCCATTACTCAAATGCACGATCCTTTACAGAGTGGCACGGCGGCAATGAGCAGCAGATCCTCGCTCGGGGTAAGACACATCTTCCATATGCCACTCCAAGGTTTGATTTGGACTATGACCCCATAGCTCGGTAGTGGGAACATTGATAGGCAGTGGCGGCACTCACGGTGTAATCCACCTATAAAGTGAACTGTGAGCTATAGATCCGACTTGATAGTTGAATAATGTCAATCCAGGCTCCCCGATTTCCATGGCCGAGGGCTCCTGGCGCCTACACAAATCTGGTGCCTGAATTAACGCACCCGGCAGAGGGGAATTCATCGATGCGACTAACTGTCAGCAACCACTCATTCGAATACCTGAATCTGGAAGGCACTCTGACCTTGGCCCGAGCCATGGGATTTACGGGTGTGGACATCGCGGGATTTCATAATCGGGGTCGCTGCAGTTTGGAGCCGGATGAAGTCGGGGCCGAACCTGAGAAATACGCCGATCAGGTGAATAGACTCCTGGAGCTGTATGGTCTCGACGCCGTGGATTTCTTCCCTCAGTTTGGCGCTGCTCTTGATGAGCGTTGTTTTAACTCCCCCGACCCTACCGTACGGCTAAAGAACATGGCGTCTCTGAAAGGTATTGTTACCTTTTGCAAGTTGACCAATATACCAGGATTTACAATCAGTCCCGGAATTCACCACCCCGATCGGTCCATGGAAGAAAATCTGAGCACGTCCGGTGGTGCATTGAGCATGCTTACGAATATTGCAGGCGAACAAGGCATAACCGTCCGATTTGAACCTCATGTGAGCTCGGTTGCCGATACACCGGAGCGGGCGCTGGCCCTACTTGAGCGAGCACCCGATGCCCGGTTGACGCTTGACTACTCGCACTTTACGCTTCAATACATTTCCATGGACCGCATTCATCAGCTACTGCCCTATACGAATCATTTCCACATTCGTCCGGCGCGAGACGGAAAACTCCAGACGCGTCTCGACGAGAATACCATAGATTTTGTAGACATCATCCATCGACTAAAGGCACTGGATTACCAGGGGTGCCTTTCAATAGAGTACGTGTACATGTCATGGTTCGACTGTAACCAGGTCGACTGTCTCACAGAGACCATACTCACAAAAGATCTGCTGGAACCACATATCTGATCGTTGGGCTTGATCCTTTCTGGTCAGAGGAGGTCACAGGGAAAAATGTCCACACTGTGCGCCGGCGTTGCCCGTCGTATTATCAATCCCCCATTGGGTGTCAAAACGTTCGGATTCAGTTCCCGTGAGGGCACCGTTCAAGCTATTGAGAGCGATCTTTCGGCCACTGTGTTAGTGCTGAACCACGAGGGTGAAAAAATCGCCATTGTGGCCACAGATACCGGTTGGTTGGCCTATGAGACGATCAATGATCTTCGAGAGCGCGTCGCGCAGACCATAGGCACCGCCGCCTCTCATGTATTGATCAATCTCAGTCATACACACAGCTCTGCATCTATGCCTGAGTGGGTGCCGGACGATCCGGAACAACTATCCATCCAGGCGGGGTATCGTGATCTCCTGTGTAATTGGATTGAGGACGCCGCCAGAGAGGCGGATGCCAATGAGAGACCCGCGAGGATCGGTTCCGGTTGGGGCGACTGTGGAATCGGAGTCTATCGCCGCGAGATGGGTTCAGATGGCATTGTATTCCTCGGGGAGGTGCCCGATCATCCGATAGATACTTCCGTGGGCGTGATCCGAGTAGATGATCTGGATGGAATACCCATAGCCACGCTGTTCAGCTATGGATGTCACACGGTGGTCGTAGGACCCCGCTCGTTCGTGGCTTCGCCTGATTTTCCGGGTGCGGCACGCGATGTAATCGAATCATCTCTTGGTGGGGCCGCCCTTTTCCTGCAGGCGTGCGGCGGCAATGTCATGCCGGCGGGAGGCATGGGATATGAGGTCGATTGTACCGATGCCAAGCGGCGTATAGGTTCCATTCTGGGCGGCGAGGTCGTAAAGGTTGCCTCTGGAATACGCACGCATGTCAAACGGGGTTCACGCACTAGCCTGGGATCTCTTTCGAACATCTCTCTGTGGCCTTGGGTACCGGAGGATGGTGATGCCTGTGGCGCATTCGGCGCCGTGGAGGAAGTGATCTCACTCAGGTATATTGATATGCCTCCTCTCGACGAAGCAAGGAGCAATCAGGATAAGCATCACGCCGCCTTGCGGGAGGCCAGAGACAGGGCTGCACGCGAATCTGAGATCAACGTCAAAACCAGGTTCGCCGACTGGTCGGATCAACTGGTAGAGGCAATAGAGAATGATCGGAAGTCTATAGACGTGACCATACAGGCGCTGCGGATTAATGATATTGCATTGACGGGTATCAGTGCGGAGTCCTTTTTCGAGACGGGCTTGGAAGTCAAGGCCCGCTCGCCAATCGCTCATACCCAGGTACTGGGTTATTCGAACGGATGTGTTTGCTATCTGCCGCGCTCCGTCGATTACCCACCCGACGGCTGGGACTGGCAGGAGCGGTATGGTGTCCCAGACATGCTCTTCCAGGCATATAGCCTGCCCGTTGCCATACGCCCGGAATCTGAGCAATTGGTCGTCGAGAGGGCAGTTGCTCTCCTGCAGTCACTATCATGAACATTCGGAGCCGGTATGTCGGTCAGATCTAATACATCGGGTTTGAAATCGAATGAACTATTCGAACGCGCTAAGCAGGCTGTTGCTGGTGGTGTCGGCCATGATCTAAGACTTGGTCATCCCGTTCCCCTCTATATCGAACGAGCCGCAGGCGCCCGTAAATGGGACGTCGAAGGCAAGGAATACCTCGACTACGGAATGGGTAATGCGGCCTTGCTTCTCGGACATTCTCCGCCTGAAGTGGTAAGTGCCATTCGTGAAGTGGTAGGTAGTGGGTTTCATTTCGGCAATGATCATCCCATGCAAGTCGAATGGGCTGAATTGATATGTTCCCTGGTGCCATCGGCAGAACGCGTCCGGTTCGTCAACTCCGGGTCTGAGGGTACTATGCTGGCGCTCCGCGTGGCCAGGGCGCTTACCGGGCGGCTGAAAGTGCTCCGTTTCGAGGGCCACTTCAGCGGTTGGCACGATGGTGTAGGCAGGGGTGCCATGCTTCCTTTTGACCAACCAGTCTCGGCTGGCATACCTAAGGCCTCGCTCGACACCATAGTATTGATCCCGGCAAACCTGGATCAGGCGGAAATGGTTCTGAAGCAGGATCAGGATATTGCGGCAATAATGCTCGAGCCTTCAGGTGCTTCGTGGGGTACCGTGCCCCTCAGTATAGAATTTAACCGGAATCTGCGGCAGTTGGCCACATCGTACAATGTGCCCCTCATATATGACGAGGTAATCAGCGGATTTCGTTACGCACCAGGCGGTTACCAGGAATTTTCCGGTGTAACACCTGACATGTCGGTACTGGGAAAGGTCGTTACGGGTGGCATGCCCGGTGGTGCATTAGTGGGAAAATCAGATATCATGTCGCTCTTCGATTTCACAGGTGACGCGCACCACGATCGCTATGAGCGCGTTCATCACCTCGGGACGTTCAATGCGAATCCGCTTGCCGCGGCAGCCGGTATAGCCACGCTGAGGCAAGTTGCTACGGGTGAACCTCAAGAACACGCAGACCGGTTGGCCGCGCGATTGCGACAGGGAATGGACGACATTCTGGTTGATGAAGGCGCGGCGGGTTATGTCTATGGAGATGCATCCACATTTCACGTTTACCTTGAGGGATTTTCCGGCACTCATGCAGAAACCCGTGAACAGATGATAACAGACGATGCGGCAAAGCTGAAGGGGATCCCTGGACCGGTGGTCCGGGCCTTCCAGAAATCCTTACTCACGGGTGGAATTGATCTCCTATCCTATACCGGTGGCGTGACTTCGGCTGCGCACACCGATGGAGATATCGAAAAGACACTTCCTGTATTCCGCGAGACCATAAAGAAGCTTCTGAACGATCAGGTCATAGCAAGGCTCGCATGATGGAATTCGGCATGCTCAAAACTTCAAATGTGCCAATTCCCGGATCTCAGGTGTCGCATTGGGATTCAAAAAGTTGTAGACGTGCCAAGGTCTTCCCACACGCCAGATATGCAGTTTCCGCCGGATAAACAGGACAAAGATGCCACGACCCAATATTCTCATCTACATGACAGACCAGGAGCAGGCGCAGGTCAGCTTCCCTGAACATCCTTGCCAAATGCCACATACGGAGCGGTTCGCCAGGGAAGGAATCCTGTTTCGCAACTGCTTGACAGTGGCGGCACACTGCTGTCCCTCGCGTGCCAGCTTCATGACGGGCATGTATCCAAGCCGCCATGGTGTCTACAACAACGTCAATACCCACACGGCCATACATCGCGGCCTCAATGACGATGTAGTTACATTTTCAGAACTGTTGGCTGAGTCGGGCTACAAGATGGCCTTTTCAGGTAAGTGGCATGTGTCGAATCACGAGAACCCACGGGACCGGGGATGGGACGAAATACATGTTTCCGCTCCGGG
>JABIQT010000477.1 GCA_018667995.1 Candidatus Latescibacterota bacterium | reverse complement strand
GCATCGAGCGACTCTCGGAAACGTGCTCTGGCAATGGATCCAGACTAAGGGGCATCTGTGTTGTCCTTTGGATTTGTATAGGGTGTTGATTTTCGATGCTGAATTTATCAATCTATGCGTGGTCGTTTATATGCAAAGATAATTCCATCACCCGACAGCAATCTTGATATATTCTTCAGGTGTACAGCATGGGAACCCTCCTGGAGCAAAACCCAAAATGCAAAGTATAGCTCAGGCTCAACGGCAGGATTATGACCGGACCGGGTACCTCGTAATACCCGGGATGCTCGGTGAATCAACGCTTGCTTCGGTACGAAGAAGTATAGCCAGACAGGTGGATAGGGAAGCTTGCCGACTTCGTGAAGAAGGTGTTATTGCAGAGCTATTTGAGGATATGCCGTTCACCAGACGCCTGGTCGAGGTGTACGGAACAAATAAGAGGAAGAGCATCGGCTGGAATCAGGAAGTCTTCAGCAGGGAGATATACGATCTCGGTACGAACGAGACTATCCTGGATGTGGCTGAAGATTTGGTAGGCCCGGAGCTCCAGTTTAACGGCGACTACTGGGTGCGCACGAAACTACCGGGCGAATCCGTGACTACCTTTCCCTGGCATCAAGACAGCGGATACTACGGGGATCCGACCGATTTCCACATTCTCTCACTCTGGATCCCCCTGGTGGACGTGGACGAGCACAACGGATGCATGCAGGTACTGCCAGGGAGCCACAAATGGGGTTTGCGGCCGGTAGACAGCGACAGCGAAGGACATCACATCCCTACGGAAGACATCGAATCCCGAGGTGAAATCGTCACGCTACCGATGAAGGCCGGTGATATATTCGCCTTTCACAACCTGACATATCACCGATCTCTCATGAACCGTTCCGATGGCATCCGTTGGAGCATAGACCTTAGGTACAGTGTAATAGGACGGCCGCTGGAATGGCTCTTCAAAGCAGGCTTAAATGGCTTCAATGCACGGAGTCGTAGAGATCCCGATTCCGTGAATTCGTGGGAAGACTGGAAGCGCTTGAGAAGAGCAGCCGGCGTCATAGTTGAGGACTGACCTACGATTGGGGAACCAGCATGCTTACGACACAGGGACAGAGACAGTCTTTCAACGAAAACGGATATATAGTGATTCCGGGGTTATTCAGCGTTGCGGAGATCGATAGACTCAATTCCGACATGATCGAGCTTGAGACGGAATCTCTCGTCGCTGATGCCCAGGGCCGGAATAAGGGCGGAATGGTCGTCGAAGATTCGGACACGCCAAGACTTCAGTTCGATATCCATCGATCGGGGACCGGATTCGACCTGTTATCCCGGCATCCGCGCATGGCAGGAATTGTTCAGGAAGTTCTCGGAGTGCCGGCCTACGTGTATCACAGTAAGCTCGCCTTCAAGGCCGCCTTTATGGGATCGGTCCAATTCTGGCATCAGGACTTCGGTTATTGGATAGGCGCTAAACATCCCAATCCGACCATGGCCTCGTGTCTTGTCATGCTGGACAGGCACACGGAAGACAACGGTTGTATGCAGGTCCTCTCTGGGTCGCATCGTGAAGGTGTCGTTCCCCATGATCCCTGTCCGCGCGAATCTACCGGAGACGGCCAGCTCCGTATTCCGGCCGCAGCCATGTCCGGTTTCGTACAGAAATACGAACGGATAAAGTTCATCGGGGAACCCGGAGATTTTGCAGTCTGGCATTGCAACACCATGCATGCCTCGGCGCACAATATCTCTGAGAATTCCCGTCACGCAGCCATTATGGCTTATAATGCGGTGGGCAACTACGACCCTGTGAATCCTATCGGCGCGGACAGCCCGTGGGGCGCCGAATGCGATACCCCCATCGAATTGTGCGACGATGGTGCCCTCTCAGTGCCATAGGGCATTAGGTGCAGCACTACACCTGTTGTGAGTATAGGACTGTTGCGGCTGAGCGCCGAAATTCAACATATGATACGTACGCTTCTATTGTAAATTTCCTCCTGCGATGTACCTATCAACAACTTCTGGATCTGATCATACCTCCGTATGCGACCGACATCCCTACGTGATCCAGATCATTGACTCTTTGTCCGAACCTCCCTATCATTTAAGGAATACGAATTAATCCTGCGCAATACACTCTTTGAACCTGAGACTATCGGTGCGCCACGCGTGTGTGACGCATTGCAGCCATCCACCGGAGATTCTAAGATGGTACGACTAAGCCTTCGCCTTTTATTTATCGGGGCAATGACGATCGGTTACGCTACCAGCGCCTCTGCACAGATTACGACCACATGGAACGGTGCTGCGTCGGATTTCGACTGGAACAATGCAGCTAACTGGGACAACGGGGTGCCCACATCCAATGATCACGCGGTTATCAATATCTCGGGCGGTTTCAACCCCCTTCTCGCTTCCGACGTAGCCGTCAACAATCTCACGGTGAACGCGGGAGCCACCCTCGCTGCCAGTGGCCAGCAGATCACCGTGAATGGCAACCTGACCGTGGTCACCAGCGATGATCCGGGTGACGGTCTGGTTTTGAATAATCCTGCCGATGAGGTAATCGTAGAAGGTCAGGCTATTTTTACCACTCCCTTCAATAACGCCAATGACGTAGAAGAATTCATCCCTGCTATCCCAGGAGATCCACACTTAGTGCCCGATATGATAATCGTGTATGGGTTTTCCGGGCGCGGCGTCATTCCTCCGGGGCCAGGTGATCGGCCAAGCGCAGCAGCGGCGGCGAACAGGCCGTCTCCAAGTCCCCACTTGGGCCCCTTGGAAGCTCATTCGATAGGCCAAGCAGCGGCAAACCAGGCACTTAGCACCCACCTTGCACAAAATCCGACGGACTGGACGGGTGCCTTACAGCTCGCCAGAAATGCAATGATACAGATAGCCGCTTTGATTGCCGCGGAAGATGAAGAAGCAGGATGTAGGATCTACTTGGATCCGTACCTTACGTCGTACATTGATGTACGAAATCAGGACGTGATTCACAAAAAGGATAATTACCTTACGGGAGAACCTTCAATTGGTGGATCTTATTTCTGGATATTGGCTGAGGCCACGATCCTTCACGGGAGCACTGGACGTGCCAGCAGCTCATTTCAGGCCGGCCTCCTCGATAGCCGCATCGGCCCTAAGCCCCACAGCGAGCCTCGTGGACTGGCGGCCCATGGATACAATCGGGCCACTAACCACAATGCTAGCCGCGAAGCATACTGCGGTTACCCCGAAGCCTCCGGCGGCACCTCGACGCAGCAGGGATATTCCTGTCCCTACACCATTTGCTGCAGCGGACCGGGTTAGTGCTGCCCGGAGTGTAGCGATTTAACGCTTACAGAAGCCCTGATGGAATATCCCTCCGTCGGGGGTTTCTGTAAGTCAGTAGACTTCCCGTACCACCTATCAAAGGGCCATTGCGTTGTCCGTCAAACTCGACGAAAGTATCGCAGAAAGTGGAACCCGTTTCAAAGTGTTT
>JABIQT010000366.1 GCA_018667995.1 Candidatus Latescibacterota bacterium | reverse complement strand
CCACGAGGCCAGAAGACGGCCATACACCTTTTGACTTGGGGTATGTTGAAGAGGTTGCTGCTGAAGTAGGTGACGCGATCCGACCGAAGACGGCAAGAACTCGTGCGGCAATTCCCTGTCTGCGACCCAGATGAAGCAGCTCAAGAATTGCCTAACATGCTATGCACCTGACGAGTCTCAATGGTGGGCCACGGCGCTGGATAGCCAGTTCGCGGGGTTGGCACAGAAGCTGGACAGACGGTGGACCTGCCCGCAGGTGATTGCGGCGTTATACGTTAGAACGGTTAGGACGATAATGAAGAGGCTGTTTTTCCTTGGTGCGGCCCTCATGGTCTTTCAGACCGCCTGTACTGAGGAGCCTCCAAAGCCGACAACAGATGAGCCCCGTCCAGTTCTCCGCGCATATCCCACGATGCAGATAGGCACAACGGATCAGAATCGCCCGGTGAGCGCAATTGACACGGTCATGCATAGCGGCGCAGAGCTTGTCGTTTACGGTACGCCGGTCTTCACAGAGCACGAAGTGATCGGTACAGAAGAGATGACCATGCCCAACGCGATGAGTTTCCGGTTGGATGAGTCCGGAAGCAGGGCCTTGAGAGATTACACCCGGGGTGCGATCCAACAGCGCATGGCAATCCGATTCCGTGATCGTGGGTGGGCTTCCCGTCGATCCAAGCGGAGATCAAGAACGGTTGGTTCGCGATCCTTGATCTGACTGAGGAAGAGAAGACCGCGATAGCAACAGCCTTCGGTTCAGCCGCAGATTAACAAGAGCGGTTAGTTCGAATCGGTGAGCGCCTGCTTGATGACATCTTCATCAACGCCTCGCAGGCGGAGACTCTCGACGAAGCTATCGATGGAAGAGGACTCAAGCCTCGCGATGTCCTGCCGGAGTCCCTGGCCGATGTAAGCGCGAATGAGAGGCTGGTAGCCAGAGAATCCCAACTGGGGCGCAACGCGCTTCAGGTCGTCAATCACATCTTCTGGTATTCTCATGCTGATCGAAATCATGGGACGATCCTTCTGGAGCCGGTTCTTCAATTCACTGGCTTTCATAGCGTTGCCTTTCGCGGGCGTGGCTTCCCGTGCTGAGAATATCCGGAAGCGATCACCGAACCTGATCGTGTGGATGACGTATAGCACCTGCCAATGCGTTGTCATCCCGACGATTGCATCGCGTGCCTCCTCGCCGGCGACTTCCTCATCATCCACGACGAGAAATGGATCGAAGAACGCCTCGCAGGCATCCTCGAAGGACACACCGTGCTTGGCCAGGTTGGCCGCAGCCTTCTCACTGTCCCACTCAAAGTCGATGCCTTGGTGGGTGTGTCTTACGTCATGTCCGAAACATCTGATAGTGTATATACAATGTCAATGCGTATTACAAGAGATCGAGCAGACTGGCCAGGGGTTCGGAGTTGCAGAGGGACACCAGCGCATCTTGGGTATTATAGATAGCAGGATGGCCGAGTCCCGCCAGTCGCTCATCTCGGCGTTGTCGCTCAGAATCAGAGGCAGACTGAGGCCCTAGCAGGGTCCGCAGGCGAACCCACCAGCGTCTGCGCCAACGTCCTGCGGCCCAACCAGCCCGACGGCAGGGCCGGCGTCACCTTCGGCAACCGCCTGCAAGCCTCGTTGCTCCACATGCAATCTATTGGTCCATTCAACAGTTCCCTGTCCTCCCTAGGAAGTACTGCGTCATTCCAATCTGCCTTAGGACTGATTGCATTGCTAAATTGGTGATGTTTGTTTCGCATATTGCCCGCTTGTTTGCTTCAAGAATGTATTGTGCAACAAAAGAGCAGGTGGCTTTTGAGTGTCCCTTGTTTCTGTGAGCAGGGTGAGAACTAACGGCACAAAGTTTCCATTCAGTTGGTGAGTAGACTTCAACACCAGCTAGAGAGAGGATCCTGCCATCAGCTACAAAACCGCACAACCTGCCATTCCTATCTTCATCTATTGAGTAGTCGTCTTGTATACGTTTCAAACTGATTCCAAAATACGTGTCTGTGGCACTGTGAACATTGAAGTAACTGAGATATTCCTCGATCAAATCATAGTCTACTGATGGATCTAGCCATCTCACATTATCTGAATGAAAACGGTGCAATTGCCTAATGTCAGTTATGCAACCATAGTATGAACTGTTCATTTCATTGTCTTTGTGTCGCATGAATTTGGCCTATGTAGATACTATGCCATGCAAATCCAAAGTGTGTACCAAGCTATCGGATTTGCAGCCTTTGATTGCTCAGCGCCGTCACCGCCTATTTGGTTTCCTCGCGGCGAGATAACAGCGGCAGGGCCCGCAGACACGTTCTGAGCGCCCTCTCGATGTCACTGGCGGCCCTCATCCTCCCGGGTTCGTTATCTCT
>JABIQT010000590.1 GCA_018667995.1 Candidatus Latescibacterota bacterium | reverse complement strand
TTGAAACCTCAGCGGTCACGATGGCGAAGCCCCTGGGCCTCGCGGCGATGACGGACGCGGCGCGCGCGAAGTTCGTGCTGCCGGACCACCAAATCAGACTATGGCAATTGCGAGAGCAGCAAGCGCAAGAGATGATTTTGGGGGGGACCTCGGGCACGATACACGCGGACGCGAAGAAAGCCTTCGTCGACGAGGAGAAGACCTCGTTCGTGGTCTTCGCGGAGATCAGGACCCACTTCCAGAAGAGGGCGAAGGTGATCTTAGACGATGCGCGCAAAGCCCTGCGTAACATCGACATCGAACGGAAGGGCAAGATCGGCATGGGTCCGAAGGAGAAGCCATCCGACTACTTGCGAGAGTTTAAGAAGTTGGTTTCCGAGATTGTGGCAATGGCCGAAGCGACGGGCTACGCACAGGAGGCGGCAGTCGACGTTTCGCATGCGACGCTGGAGTCACTACTACTGCGTGCGTGGGCACGCGAGGGGTATTATGCAGGTGACATGATATCTACGATGCGTGAGTACGGCATGCGTGCTGAAGGGCTGAAGTCCTACAATGAGCTTTGCCAAGCCATTTTGGAATCCGAGCTCCGCACAGACCAGGAGTACGACAGAAGACACGGCCAGCTCAAACGTGGCGCAAGCGGCGCCGATGGACAAGGGCAGAAAAAGATCCACTTGATGCGGGTTGGAGTCTGTTGGGACTGTGGCGAGACTGGGTTGAAGAGCGGCCATGACGGCTGCAAGGACCCCGGTAGCGGGAACCACAAGCCGAAGGGGAAAGGGAACGGCAAAGGAAAAGGCAAGGGTAAGGGCAAGGGCAAGGGCAACGGCAAGGGCAAGGGCAAAGGTAAAGGAACCAATGGCAAAGGAAAAGGTGCCCAGACGGTTCAGACGGTTACCAAGGACTGCCACGCCGGAGCCGCGTGCGAGTACTACGATTGTAGGTTCAACCACAAGACCGGCTACGCCCCGACCAAGTTTTGGAACGCCCAGAACCAGCAACTGCTGGAAGAGAAGAACAAGCCGAGTGCTGCGGCCGGAGCCGTGGCAACGCCGCAGGTGCATGCAGTTGTGCCAGCAGCGGCTGAAGTTGGCGGAGCCGCGGCGGCGGTACCAGCAGGTTTGCAACAAATGCCGCCACCTCAAGGACCTCAGTACCCGCCACCTCAGTACCCACCGCAGTGGGGGGGTGGTAACCCATTCTATGGAACGGGGCGACAGTACATGTTCATGATTCAGCACCGGCGAACCGTGGACAACGAGATCAAGGCAGTGCACGCGCAGATGCGAGCGGGCGCCCCGACGACGGCTGTCCAGAAAATAATCTCAGCAGGCGTGTCAGGCGTCCGAGGATTTGACACCATGGGTGGCATCGGTGTAATCCCGAACAAGTCGAATGTATACACTTCGGTGGAGTCAGTGGGACGCACGGTGGCGACGGCGTCAGCCACCGGTGCGCAGGAGAACGTATTGACCGTGACTGAAACATGTGTCACGGTCGATGCAGTGCTTGGACGAGACGGCAAGGAGTTCATCATCGTTCAGACGGACCAATGTTTGATCCCTGACTGTGGGGTCAGCCTGGCTGGCGCTGCAGACTTGAGCAAGATCGGAGTTCGCATCGGCGGAGCCTCGAAAATCGACGTTGGCGCAGCGGCGTTGCTCGGGCCAAACGGGTTAATTTTAGACACGTTCTTCATGGACAACCTGATGATGTATCCCGTGATCCCGCGATGCACCGCTCGAGAGCAGGTGCCGCAGGCAATGCGAAAAATCATTGAGCAACTGATTGCTCAAGGCGGAGGAGTTGCTGATATTTCGGGGCAGTGGAAAAGGAGTCATCAAGTGCACGCGGCGATCCAACGGATCAGTGCAGCTGTGGACAAGGATTCGTCCAAGGCGGCGGCCAAGACGATGGAAGCCGGCGGAGCAGCATCGAGCACCGGAGCCTCGGAGGATGGCAGCGCGGCGACCAGCAACGTGCCAGGCTTGACCGAAGCTGGCGGGACTCCGACTAAGAAGCGCCAAGAGAGAGAAGCCGAGGCAGGAGGAGCCGCGGCCAAGAAGGTGAAGGAACGGCGAATTCAACCAACGTGGGACATCGAGGAAGGTGACGATCCAACCGGTGTTGGCACGGTCAACGTTGGAGACGGTTGCCTAACAACGTCGCACGAACTGGTGTTCGGTCGGCGACCAGTGCAAAGTATCCATGCACACGGGGTGTTTGGAGCGCCAGTGTATCACAGAATCCCAGATCAGGAAAGGAAGAAGGGAAGCGATGGCACGCTCGGCGACATGGCGGCAGACGGTTTCTACACGGGTCGCGTGGTGAATGAATCACCGACCTACAGAGTTCTGACGCAAGACGACCAGACCACGACAGGTGCCTTCAAAGGAGAGCGATTCTCCAAGGGAGGATCAGGCGAGTTCAGCTCCGGCGGCAGCACATGGCAAATCAAGTCGGTATCCTACGCAGACGTCATCGTAAGAGATGTTATTTACGGTGAGAGAGAACGTCTGGAGGCAAGCAGGGTAGGACCGCAGGACGGCGATGAGATCAAAATCTTCCAGGCGGCACGACTGGCTTCAACAAGTGGCAGAAAAGACGCAAGTAAAGGCTCGGGGAAAGCCCGGGGCAAGCCAAGAGGTTGGACGCAGGATTGCGGAATGTCGTATATCGAATTTCGCAGGAAGATGGACGCGACGAAGCTCGCTACGGTCGCTGGAGGAGTGGAAGTTGACCATGGAGGGAGCGCGGCGAAGGCAGCCTCGACATCGGAAGAAGAAGAAGAATCCGATGAGGAAATGCCCAACCTTTCTTCAGGGTCAGACAGTGAAGAAGAAGCCGAATCGTCGACGACGGATTCGGGCTCAGACCAAGATGACTTGCCCGGAGGAAGTCCTACCGCGAAGGAGGAGCTTCAAAGGACGAGTAGAGACGAGAGAGCTCAGAAGAGGGCTCAAGTCCACGCAATCAATCAACTACGGCAGATCGAACAAGCGGCGGAGGTTGAAACAAAGTTGGGAGTACGTTTCAATGATGGGATCAAGCGCGCCTGCGCAAGATCACATGGCATGCTCGAGGCAATGTCTGCCACGCTGAACGACTGGACGACTGATCGCGACGAGCAGGAGCAAGGCAGTCCGCACATTTACGTCACCAGCTCAGCGGAGCAGGCGAGTGAAGTGGTCGAGACGCAAGCAACGGGTGAGCGAGCTGAGCTGACCGAAGAAGAGAGGGCAGCCCAGCGGGCAGCCGAAGGCAAGAAGGCGGACGAGTTGATCCTGAGAGAGGCGCAGCGCGCAATGCCAATCGTTACACCAAGTGGTGCGACGGTGACACCGGCAGAGCTGTTGGCGTCGCCACCGATCAGAAACGTTTGTGATGGTCTGACGTCGGACAATTGGTTCGGGTGGTACGAGTCCACGATCAACGAACAACAATCGTGGATCAACACCAAGACCGTTGAATTTATTCGCCGAGACGAGATGCCGAGAGACAGCGACGGCAATTTGCCCTACGTCGTGGACGTAGAGACAATCACGACGGTGAAACCAGACGGTGACGGAGGCGTTGACAAAACGAAAACGAGATGGCCACTGAACGGCCGGGGCATGAAAGACGGCGTTCACTTCACGGGAGGAGTGTTCGCACCAACGCCGGCTTCGGCGGAGGTCAAGATTTGGTGTGCCATCGCGGCAGTGGGGCTCGCGCTACACGGCACCCCACCAGGATGCATGGATATATCGACCGCATTCCTGAGCACCGAAGTGTGCCAAGACCGCGGTGCGGTGTACGCCAACGTTCCTGGAGCATGGTGGATCGCAGAGCGAAGCCTCAGCGAGATCATGGTCTTGAGACAGGAGATGCTGAAACTCAAGGCGGAGAACTACCAGTTGTATAAGAAGGAATGCGGAAGATGGCGGAGGAGCTACCCAGATTACGTTATGCGGTGCAACTCAAGGGTCTACGGAGATCCATCTGCATCGAAGGCTTTCTTCGCGGCATCAGCGAAACACTTGATGACCGAGCTGAAGTTCAAGCAAAACCAGGTGGCCCCGACAATCTTCACTTTGCACCGTCCTCTGCAGTGGTTCATGGACAACAGCAAGGACGCAAGCGTAAAGGCGCTATTTCAGAAGCGACTGGACGAGGCGGTAGCAAAACACGGGTCCGCTGCCGCGGAGGAGGAGGCAGTCGTAGACAGGGACCAGGTGGCACGCGGCTTGCCATCCACGGCGAAGTACGAAGCACTGAGGTGCGAGTTAACCGTGATCGAACACGTGGACGATTACGGGGTCGCATCGTGCAAGGCGGGACAGGAGTGGTTCAACGAGCGCATGGCAGAAAGATTCAATATTGGAAAGTTCGAGCCCATGACAACGTTTCTAGGCATGCAGGTGATCGTCAACGTTGAGGCGGCCACGATCAGACTGAATCAGAAGGCGCTGATCGAGCAGACGTATCACAAGTTTGGGCAGCACTGCCGAGACCGTGGCATCATTGGCTGCCGCATACCAGCGAAGCCTGGCTTGGACCTCGTAGAAAAGGCCAGCCCGGAGGAAGCAAAGGAATATGCTGGATTGCCGATGGCCAATATCGGAGGAGCGCTGTCGTTTCTCGCACAGTGGACAAGGCCGGAGGTCATCAACATCACCAGGCAAGTGTCGAGACACTTCTTCGACTTTGGGAAGGAACAGTTCGAAGCGGCGTTGAGATGTCTCGCGTATCTAAACGAAACGAAGACCCAAGGAATTGCATTTTGCGGCAGGAACGCCACGTTTGGAACGGCGCAAATCTGGGCAAACGCTGACGCAAGTTTTGGCCTGCGATGCTACGCAGGCATCGTAGTCTTCCTGCAGGGAGGACCTATCGCAAACGAGTTCGTCAAGATTCTGTCGGCGCAAACTTCGTCAGGGACAGCGGAGATCTTCGCTCAGAATCAGAGCGCAAGGATGTGCTTGGGAGTTAAGAACATTCTGTGCGATCCAGCGATGCACGCACGGTGGCAATCCGGGGGAACCCCAATCACGATCGGTGACAACCAGGCATGCATTAAAGCGTGTACCACTTTGGGAGCACTTTCGGCACTCACGAGGCACATGGAGCGACAGCTCATGTTTGTAAGAGAAGTCATTTGCCGGGCTTTGTTGATTATGATTTGGTGGCCGACCGAGGACATGATGTCCGACATGATTACGAAGAGCTTGCCAGAACCAACATTTCTTAGGCACAGAATGGAGATCACAGGGGAAGGCTGCGCGATCGCGTCGGAAAGCGGGAAGATGCAAGGCGACATGGCGTATCAACCCTACGAGAACTCAGCAGGCGGCGCAGTGCGACAGCGCCGCATCCAGAAGAACAAGCCCAAGAGGACGGTGGCGTATTTGGAAGTAGCCGAGGAAGAGCTCAGGCAATGGACTGTACATCGGATGAAATCCATTCGAGCGTTGAACGCGGAGGAGCAAGCACTGATTCAGATGCAACGTTACGGATTCCCTCCAACGAAACTGTTGAAGCAAATGGCCAAAGAGCAGGTTGTGCAGGGGTTGTCGTTTCCCGACTCAATGGTTGACAACGAGGCATTCATGCAGAAAGTTAAAGGAAGATTTCGCAGGCAGACGCACAAGCAGGAGATATCTTGGGACCCAGGAATCAGGTTTTGGCCACCGTTATTTTTCGTGCACTGCGATGCACTACAACTATCCGTGGCGGGTCCCGACGGTAGCAAATTGGCATACTGCTTCTTCGACAAACACTGCTCGAGATTCAGGATGGTGTTTCCGGTGACGAGTAAGTCACTTTTCTGGAAGGTGCTGCAGAAAATGATCCTACGGGTGCGGTCCTACGGACGCAACGTTGGCATTTTGCAGACAGACGGGGCAGCGGAGATGGTCGGTGAGAAAGCGCAGGAAATTTTGGACCTGTACGGCATAAGGCCGTTGGAATCTTCACCGTACGCGCCGCAAGAGAACGGTGCGGCAGAGTCGTGCGTCCGAGAAGTGAAGGACCTGGCCAGGGTGCTGATGGCAAACGCCAGACACCTGCCAGACCAGATGGGGATGGAAGCAGTGGTTCACGCGGCAAACTTGCTGAACCTGCGTGCTTTCAAGTTCTACAGGAAGAAGGCTTAAATCGGCCAGCACGAGAAGTACACGGACCGGCGTGAAAGACTTAACCGGAAGTGAAAATAGGCGCAGACCTCAGAACCTGCAGGAGGGATCCTAAAATCGACGTACACGGACTGGCGTGAAGAAATAACCAGGAATCGAGAACAAGGGCACAGACCCAAGAAACTGAGGGAGCAAGTCCCAAAATTATGCATAACAGGCGCAGAACCTGACAATCTGCTGGAGCCATTCCATGAAATCGGCGCGGAACCAATCCGTGAAATGGTGGGAAGCAAAACCTTATTTGCAGTGAGCAAGACCTTGAACATGCCGGAGTCACTCCGTGAAGTCGACGCGGAACCAATCCGTGAAATGGTGGGTGGCAAGCCCTAGAATTTGCAGGAGCAGAGACCTTGAACATGCAGGAGGGAGTCCTATACGATCCAATTTACGCGGCTTGGCGCGACGAAATAACCAATGATTAACGACGGAGATCACCGGTTCGCTACCGGGGGTCGGTTGTCAACGAATGGGCGCAAACCCGAGAACTTGCAGGTCGGGAGACTTGAAATCGCAAAGAAAAAAGCTCAGAGGACGGGCAAAAAAAAAACGAAAAAAAAAATCAGAACTGGGGCGTAAAAACGCGGGACCACGAGTCAAATGCTAAGAGACCGTGGGGCGGAGAGGTCGACGGTTACCACAGACTGCTTGAGTGATGACTCGGAGTCGGGGGAATGTTGGACAGTGAATGTGTATTCAGCTGTACCAGTGTTTACACTGACCACGAGTGCATACGTAAGCAGTGCATGAGTGGCGTCGATCAGTAGATGTACGCGTAGTAGCGGTGAACATAACACTGAGAGAGACTGATCCGTAGAGATAGTCGTCTCCAGCTGTTGTTGATTCAGCCATCTTCAGAGAGTGTTGTTGACCAGCGAAGCCTGGCATAAAGCACCTCCGTTCTGACCGTCGGTCTCCTCACAACAGGTTTAGGGCCCAGCGCATCCAGCGCAACTGAACTACGAGGGGGACCAAGGCGTAAGAACGAGACCGTAAGAAGATCCAATGGCGAGCAAGGACGTACCGGCGCAGTTGGACGAGGCGAGGCTGGACCAATACCCCGAGTGGCGGCGGCTGATACTCCTGGCGGCACAGTCGCAGGAGACGACATCGGCGGTAGTGAAGCACATCGAGGGGGTACGGAACGAGGTACAGATCGCAGCGCTCGAGGCGCAATTCGTCCAGGCGCAGGGGGGAGCACTTGCCGCAGCAGCCGGCGGAGCCGGAGGAGACGAGGCACAGAACCCTGCATTGACGGAACGAGCGAAGAAGGCACGTGCCAAGGGGGTT
>JABIQT010000666.1 GCA_018667995.1 Candidatus Latescibacterota bacterium | reverse complement strand
GGTGTCCTGGTCCTTCATGATATTCTGCTGCCATGGGAATGGATATGGGCTGTAAAGTTGCGCAGCCGCGCCGCCAGTCTGTTTGCCTATTCGTTCGCCAAGGATCATACTCAGGGTGGCGGGCAAGGGGATGGTGCGTGGGCGATCGATATAATCATGTGCCACATCGATCCCGGATGCCATAGCCGGTTCTACTACCTCAGAGGTATAGGCTGTACGAAATTCAACCAGGGCGATCGAATAGATCTGTGCCGCGCGGAGGGCGGTGGAAGTCACGACGTCCCACTGCAATCGGGATACGTGCCAGACCATGCCGGTGAGGACTGCTACAAGCGCTGCGAGCAGAAATGTTACCAGGCGCCAGTTCATAACTGAGGATCTCCCACCGATACAATGAATGGCCGTAGAAACGAACGGCAGACAACCGATGCCGTGTGCGGCGTAACGATTGTTTCCATTATTGCCTAAGCCGAATCAAATCACTGGCAATTTGACGGTGTTTCTTCTATTAGGGATGATTGGAAAATAAATAAAAGTCCCATTGGGGAAAATACAAGTAAAGAATTCTCATTTGTAATTACGCGGTGTAGTCGTACATTGCCACCCGCGCTAACGACTTGTAAAGCGGCAGCGCCGCTTGCAACTGTAAACAGGCACAGGCAGACCTGAACACCTCAATCGACCAGAAGGATCCATGAATACACTGACCACACCTACCGCCGAGTACCAACTCGCCCGCTTTCCACGGCGAAAGAACGACCTGCTCAGGGCATGGGACGCCGCGGATGAATACGCCCTGAGCCACTTGCATGAGCAATCCCTTCTCACGCAAGATGTATCGATTCTAATTCTTAACGATAGTTTCGGCGCCCTTTCCGTGGCCTTGGCGGATCACGGGCCGACGATGATGTCGGATTCTCATCTGGCACAGCAGGGAACCCTTGCAAATCTGAAAGAGAACGGCCGGTCGGAGGAGGATGTACGTCTTCTGACCAGTCTTGAGAAACCATCAGGTACCTTCGACGTGATCGTCATTAAGGTGCCGAAGATATTGGCCTATCTGGAAGATCAGTTGCATCGCATTCGTCCGTGCCTGCGTACAGATACGGTAATCCTCGGGGCTGGTATGGCCAAAGGGATTCATACTTCCACACTCAAGTTGTTCGAGCGTATCCTGGGTCCAAATAAGACCTCACTGGCGAAGAAAAAGGCGCGGCTGATTCACTGTGAGCCTAACCTGGAGCTCTCGCCCGGAGATTCGCCATACCCCACATCTTACAAACTTGAAGGAACGGACCATCAGACGACGAATCATGCTAACGTCTTTTCACGCGAGAAGTTGGATGTGGGGACGCGTCTGCTCCTGGCCAGTCTTGAAACCAGTGATGTGCCGGGACGAATTGTGGATCTCGGGTGCGGCAATGGCGTGGTGGGGTTAAAGGCTGCGATTCAGTATCCGGACGCTGAGGTCTTTTTTGTGGACGAGTCATTCATGGCGGTGGCGTCAGCTGAGACCACGGTCCGGGCGGCGTTGGGGGATCGGGCGAAGGCTCAGTTTCGGACGATGGACTGCCTGGCTGCGATTCCGGCGCGCAGCATTGACTTGGTTCTGGTTAATCCTCCTTACCATCAAGAACGGGGCGTGGATGATGCGGTGGCCTGGCAGATGCTGAGGGAGTCTAAGGATGTGTTGGCGCAGGGCGGGGAGTTACGGATGGTGGGGAACAGGCATTTGGGGTATCATGTTAAGTTGGAGCGTGTGTTTGGGAATTGTAGTGTGGTGGGGGATAGTAGTAAGTTTGTGGTTTTGAAGGCGGTTAAGAGGTAGATTTTGTTTTTTGCTTTGTGGTGCTTTTTCCAATTCTACTCTTCTCGCAGACTCCTACTGAATGCTCCTTTCTTTAGAAGAAAGGAGCGCAAAGAATCGCACAGGTTACAATGCGTTGGTGGAGTGGTGGCTTACGGTATGTGGTGACCTGCGCACTCCTCCCAGCCCTCCCCCTCGCTTCGCGACCGGCCGTTTTCGCGTTGCGAAATCGTCAAATGGCCACCCCGGATAGGCGTCTGGGGGTGGGTTGTTGTTCTATCGCTGTGTAATCTGTGCATGGGGTAAGACGTGTTGGTGGTTTGACAGGTTGTGAGATTTGGTCTGCCTGCATTGGTGGGTTTATTGCTGTATGGTTTTTGGTCTCCTTTAGTAGGTTCCTCGGTTGTGTTGGTCTCTCTTTTTCGTGTATCTCTCCTCGCAGACTCATACTGAATGCTCCTTTCATTAGAGGAAAGTAGCACAAAGAATCGCACAGATCGCTGGGCGCGGGTGGAGTGGTGGCTGCGTGTATCTGGTGATCTGGTGGGGCTTCCCTTCCGAGTCTCTCGCTTTGCGATCGGCCGTTTTCGCTCTGCGAAATCGCCACCCCGGATAGGCGCCTGGGTG
>JABIQT010000377.1 GCA_018667995.1 Candidatus Latescibacterota bacterium | reverse complement strand
GGCGAAGTTCGAGCCCTGATCGACGAAATCGAATGTCAGGTCCGGCGTGATATATGTCCATCGATCCACCTGGCGAAGACCAAAGCGGGCAGCCGTAGAATTACCGTCCGCGTCACGATCGGAAGTGAAGGTCTGGCGTGATTGAGGTGCGCCATAGCGAATATACACTTCGCCGCGTTTATCCCACGGCCACATTCCACGACCGAAGAAACGACGAGCATGCGCCACCCGGCGGCAATGCTCAACGAGTTTCGGGTTGTCCGCGGTCGTCGGGGTGGGATCCTGTGATTTCCAATATGAGAAGGCTTTTTGTGTGGCCTCATCCAATGGCGGTGAGTTGGCCGGCGCGAGTTCGTTGGGTGATTGAATTAACTTCAGATCCAGATAGAGGCGTCGTTCACGGTCAGGCAGTTCCGTAAGGGCCAGAAAGATACTGTCCGCCGGCACGAGCATGTTTCGCAAGCGGGCTTCGGTTACGACCTGGGCGATCCGAATCTTCCAGTCGGGATTAATGGCAATAACGGATTCGAGTGTCGAGATCCCCTCTGCGATCCGGTCCGTGTCGATATAGGCCAAGCCCAGTTGGTAGCGCGCGTCACGATGCCCGGGATTCACCTCGATCTGCCGTTCGAACAGGGGGATGGCCGTAGTGGCGTCGTCGACGATACCGTATTCGTAGTAAGTCAGTCCAAGTGCGAAATGAGCCTCCGGGTGCTCCGGTGCCAAGGCTATGACCCGCCGGACCTCGTCGCGCACCTGACCGAGACTGAAGGCGCCGAAGATACCGTTCCGGACCTCCAGTCGTGTGCGTGCCAGGGCCCACTGTGAAGGTACAAAGGACTTGTCTCGTCGCAGAGCTTGCCTGAACCAGTCTATAGCTTCGAATCGGCGATTGCGTCGCTCCAGCGCCACCAATCCCATGCCGTGATAGCCGTGTGGAAGTGCACGACCTAGTCCCACAATTTGTTGAAAGTGGCTCTGTGCGTCGTCGAGTTTTTGCTGATGGTAAAGGGAGAGTCCGAGATGGTATCTGGCTAGTATTGATTTACTGTCGTCGTTCAGAATGGAGAGAAATGCTCGTTCAGACTCGGCATAGCGGTTCGTCTCAAAGAGACTGAGCGCTTCTTCATAGCGCGGGCGAATCGTTTCGGTGATGTCCAGGTGCCCCCTTGGAAAAAGGAAGCACCCCGGTAAAAAGCAGAGAAGTACGGGTAGCAGGCGTAACATCACTGGTGTCGTCATAGGTTGATTCACTTCTGTGCATTCGCTAGCGATGTTCGGTCCCTCCGGTGTCAATCCCAAGTAGCGGAAAGCCGCACCGAAACGATGAACAGTTTGGTGGTTTTGCCTGATCTGCAAGGAGGCCGATCAATTATTCGAGCCGAAGCCAGGAAAGTTTTACGATCTGAGTACGGATCAACAGATCATCCTGGTAGGTGACGACAGGTGCTTGGCCCAGCACGCCACATACTCTGAAGAATCGCCAACGAAATCCCCAAGTTCGGCGTAGACCATCCGATTGTCCTCTGGTACCACCTTGAGTAGCGCGAGCATGACATTCTCGCGGAAGGCGTCTTCCGACAAAGACCATCGGGTAACGGGTCGCCTATCCTCCAGAGCCGCGACCAGATCCGGAATTGCCGTCGCCGCGATATCCCCCAGGTTACCGATGGCCAGAGCAGCATTGCGGCGAACCCACTCGTCTGGATCTTTGAGAGCCGTTGCCAGCGCTGATGTAGCGTCTGCGGCAACATGGCCCATAGCTCCCAGAGCTGCTGCTGCTGCGGCCCTCGCCCACCATTGATCGTGTTGGAGTGTCTCGATCAGCGGGCCCACTATGCGATTACCTGCGGCGGATATGCCGAAGACCATTTCGAGTTGGCTTGGATTGGTATAATCTGCTCGTGCCAGGTTCTTCTGATACTTCTCGCCGGCCTCATAAATCAACGCTGCAATCAACGCTTTGTCCTCTGACTCGGTTTTGGCACTTACTGCGAACAGATGGTCGAGGTGCTCCATTTCCTGGCCGTTGATGATCAGTTCGTTCAAAGGCTCATTCTCTTCATTCGATGCGACCACCGGGGAGGCATCTTTCGCTTCCTCGCTGATATACCAATTCCACACGTGCTTTCGCACATGCCCACCCGGTGCGGCACTGTCCAGTGACTGGTGGACATCGGATTGCCATTCAGAAGATCCGTTCGACCCGGGTTCCTTCGTGCGCATGCCGACGAACTTGACCATGTATCTGGTATCACGACTGATATTCTCTGTGGCCCGGTGCCATATCTCATAGTGAGTGATCACCACGGTACCAGCATCACAGCACAGTGCCATTTCATCTGACACCTGGGGCGGGGTCAGGCAGTATTGTGAGCCAGGCTGAATAGCCGTGGGGCCCATGTCTGGGGTGACTGCTTGCGGGTAGTAGAGGATCAGAACCTGGCGAGGATAGATGTCGCGCACATTGCCACCGATCGGGTAGTCCTTGTGCATGTCTTGAGCGGCCGCACCGGAATCGTGATTGTGGCAGTGACGGTGCCGATGGATAAGGTAGTCGGGACCGAGTATACTCGTAAGCGCGCCGTCGATCTCTGGATCGCCGAACAGGTCCGAGAGGGTCGGCACGCGACTCAGAATCTCGTTTCCGGGATTGTCGTGACCGGCAAATAAGTCCTGCAGTGATTCGTGCACTTTTCCGTGGAAGTCTGGTGTCAGTGCCGGCTTTACCGTGTGATATCCAGCACGAATGAAGGATTGCATCTGAGATTCTGTCAGTAGATTGGGCGTGGTCATATTAAGTAGAGATCCAGGTTTGGTAACCGAGCCGTGAAGGCTTCCGCTGATACATAAGGTGATAGGAACGGTACGTCTGATCTTTGCACAATGGATTGCTGAAATAAGCCGATTGTGCGGATGAAAGCAAAGGGATTCTTACCGCCGAATACTGTATCTTCATACAGAAAGGGCACACCGAAGTGTGCCCTTTCAATAAACAATAGATGCGGATGAAACGGTGCCTTCGTTCTGTTGTTAGTTGTGTCGCAGCCGGAAGGTTGCGCGGTCTCCATCGAAGCGCAATTCGGGGCCGCCTCCATTTACGACACCCTCGATCTTGAATTTGCGCAGACTCTGGGTAGTTACCGCGAAGTCGCTATGAAAGTCGCCTCGGTTGCCCACATCGGCCCTTAGACTGAATCCTTGAGCCTCCGGTAAACTGATCTCTACATCGCCCCGGTCCGCGTCAAATCGCGAGTTTCCGGTTAAACCGAGCATTTCAATACGGACGTCTGTTCTGTCCGTCTCAATATCCAGGGAACCGCTGGCTCTAACAAGCCTCAGTTCGCCGCGGTCCATATTGAGCTGGATATCTCCGATCCAGTCACTGGCGTCCACATCGCATCGATCTGTCTCGATTCTGAAGGCCCCTTCGAATCCCTCAACCGTCGCCCGATTCCGGTCAATATTCAGGTCCATATTCAATATTCGGGGAGCACGAATTTCGTAATGAACATCAGGAATGCGTCGGTTCCGATCACGACCGCGCCAATCATCCTCATAGGGAATGTCGTCGAAATTTGTCCTGATTCGTAGTGATCCGGCATCAGATTCGATATCGATTCTCGTAGCTGCTACGACTTCTTCCGCGTATTCCCGGTCTACATCCCGTGGCGCCTCAATCCGTGCGTAGATCTCGACTTTCTCCTGATCCCATGAGGTCAGTTTGATCGATCCCTTATCCGCATCGATTACCAAATTGCTTCCCGCACTGAGTGGCACCGTCTCGTTGATCTCTCTGCTCTGGGCCATGACCGGAATCCAATGGCCCACAGATAGAAGGCTGATCGTCAACATACATATTGAAATGCGCATATTCTCTCCACCGTTTAGTTTATTGTGAGTATAGTTACATCTATGTTTGAAAGCCGACTGTTCACTATAGGACGAACCTCACGTCAGAAATGTTGTAGTCGGTCGATCAAAACAGTGCAATTGTCAACGAGATCCCAATTTACTGGCCGGATCAAGACCATCACCCATCTCCTCTGAGTGCGACCATGGGATCAAGCGCCATTGCCCTACGGGCTGGTACCAGGATGGCCAGTAGGCATATCATCAGTAAGCGGTCAGGCGAGTCGAAGTCAAGCGGTCGAAGAAGTACGCCGTTTACAATACTGAATAT
>JABIQT010000580.1 GCA_018667995.1 Candidatus Latescibacterota bacterium | reverse complement strand
TGTCGATGATCGGTGGGAAGTGCTCGCCCACGAGGATGTATCCGGTGGCCAGAAGTGGATCAATGCCCACAACAGGATGGCGCGGTCGATGATAGATATGATTGAAGGCCGACAACCAGAGTATGAATTATGCATGGGAAAGACCGCCAGACGCCATATGGCTATGGCTATGGCCGCACGATTGTCCCATATAAACGGAGCCCGAGTGGCCCTGCCGTTGGAGGAGTCTGGAAATCCCCTGGATTCCTGGATCTGATGCTACGCTTTTTCGACGGTGGCACCCAGGCCAAAACTCCGTAGACGGTCCCTGTAGAGTTCAGCCTGCTCCAACGGGCAGACAATGACTACGGCCGTACCGTTCCGATGCGCCTCCATCATGATCCGAAACGCCTCATCCTCCGAGAGTTCCGATACGCTTTTCCGAAGCGCCTCCACCACATAGTCCATGTCATGATCGTCATCATTGTGCAGAATAACAGCGTATGGCGGTAGGATGGCCCGGTGGGTCCTTTGCTCCTGCTCCGTATCTGTCGTACGCGCTGTGGGTATCATTGGGGCATCCCCTTAACCAACTGTTGGCAACGAGAATCCTTCCTACTTAGTCAATATATACCATAATGATGTGAACGAGCAATCGTGAAAATTCCACAATCGAGATATCACTTCCCGTATCCGGACATGATGGTCCATTTTCATGAAGGTTGGTCTGGCGATCAGGCTATCGTGGAGAGAAAAACAGATGCTGAGACATCCGATATCCGACCGGGATTTCTAGGGTCTTCGGGCCTGCAAGTCGCCAGCCTCGTGACTTCCGATGGCCCCGAGTACCACTTGGACTATCAATCAACCATATAACTTGCCATACCGTTGTTTGAGCATCCGGTTGTGGCACGCGTATTGCAATTACCAGATAAGATGATACTTAGTGGAGCAGGAGATAGAGACATGGCAATTTCGAGTACGACACGCTTGGGATCACGCGTTTTAATCGCCGACGATCAGGAAGATGTTCTGTCTGCCTTGGAGCTTTTGTTAAAGGCCGAGGGCTATGAGACCGATTCTGTGACGTCGCCGGGTGCGGTCCTGGAGTCTATTAGAAATCGCGATTACGATGTGTTGCTTGTGGATCTGAATTATGCTCGGGACACTACCTCGGGTCAGGAAGGCCTGGATCTGCTTTCCAGCGTACGGGCTTTTGACAAGAGTCTGCCTGTGATTGCCATGACGGCATGGGGTAGCGTCGAGCTTGCGGTTGAGGCCATGCGTGGTGATCTTCGGGAATTCATCCAGAAGCCCTGGGACAACGACTATCTCCTCGGACTCATAGAGGCGCAGATTGTTCAAGGGCGCTCGGTCCGACATGCCGAGAGCACAAAATCTCAAGAGGAAGATGAGGCCCGATCGATCCAGCGGGCGCTCATGCCATCTGATGTCAGTAATCCTGATGGGTTCCACATTTCCCACGATTGGCGTCCGGTAAGACATGTGGGAGGCGACTATTTTGATGTACTGCCTCTGAGTGAAACCAGCAGGGGGATCTGCATAGCGGACGTGGTCGGCAAGGGTATGCCTGCTGCACTCTTGATGTCCAATGTTCAGGCCTTGGTGCATGCCTATGCCGCCGCCGACGTTGCCCCTGAGAGCCTCTGCAGAAAAGTGAATCGTACATTGGCCTCCAACATACCGGACAATAAATTTGTGACCTTGTTTTACGGTATCCTTGACGCCGGCAGTGGCTGCTTTGCGTACACCAATGCGGGACACAACAATCCCATAGTCGTCCGAGAGAATGGGGCCACAGAACAGCTCACGGATGGAGGGCTTGTCGTCGGGGCACTCTCCGATTGGGACTATGAGTGTGGCGAGATCAGGCTTCTCCCCGGCGACCGACTGGTGCTGTACACCGATGGGGTAAACGAAGCCATGGATCCCTCCGGAAGGGAATTCGGGGAGGACCATTTAATTGATTTGGCCAGAGCCCATCGTGCTGAATCACCGGACGCGTTGCGGGGTGTCATCATGGACGCCGTAGACCACTTCTGCGAAGGAATCTATCTCGACGATGTGACAGTAATGGTTATAGGCGTTGACTGAGTCGGTGGCCACGACCGATGCGCAGATGGACCGCTATGCTTGGGTACATCCGGTAACGGCTGCGATTCCACCACCGATGCTGGTCATTGGAAGGAGGACGCCTATGTGCCGCTTGGGAAGTCAATTCCATGGCGCAGATTCCGGTTCACGCGGAGCGAGTACCTGTCACAGATACGGGGCACGGACGTGGGCAAGTACCATTTCTATATGTACGATGCGCGAGTGTTGACGTTCATAGAAGCGAGAGTGAATTGCTTCAGGGGAGAGGGAGGAAATCAGGCGGGTTCAACGAGATACGCATATCATTGACCGGCTTATCAACCAGGAAATCCAGGATGACCCGTTGGGCGCGTTCGTGGGCGAGTACATCCGAATGATCTGCGTTTTCAACGACGCAGTGGACTCCGTTGGGAAATCCCTGACGTATCTCTTCTGTTTGGGAAGGCAAAGCCCCCGGATCCAGCGAGCCACTTACGAAGAGAACCCTGTGTTCGCTGTCGATCTGAGTCCTATAGGAATTTCCGAGGTCGGGATGGCCCCATATATCAGGTACATCAAAGACTGGGTAGTTCATTGCATTTCCCAGGATGGCGTCCCCGGATTCCCTCACGATGAGGGCGAGACGGTCCATAGTGGCGCCCGAGTGCAACCTCATCAGGTATGACATTCCTGAGATTCCGCGCCCGGTCTCGTTGTAGAGCCGTTCTACATGTCTGCGCAACATTGAGTAGTCTTGTTTCGCAATGAGATGTAGCATTGCAGGCAATTCCACAAAGTACTTTTTTTCGCTCAATTGACGTGCGATTATCCACTGAAGTCCGAATTTACCCAGCTCCACACGGACCATTTTCCGTGTTCGGCGATCACGAACGGATAGGCCAACCGGCACCCGATCGAGTCGTCGCAGGATTATCTTTGTAAGACTCGTCAGGTTGGCAACTTTGATTCGTGTCGCTTGGTCTTTTACAGCCAGATCCGAAACATTCTGGAAATGCTGATCCATGGTTGATGGAAGCATCAGAAGGTGGTCTGGCCCCTTTGGTCCTACAAGGACCGCTGAGTGTACGAGGCCAGGATACCGTCTCATAGTCGCCAGGGCCAGATGCGTGCCGTATCCATATCCCACAAGGATAAGTTTCTTCACTCCGAGTGCCGCCGCCAGGTCCTTCAGGTCATCTGCGCTCTCAATTGTATTATAGCCCTTGAAGTCGATCTTCTGCCTCTTAAATCGCGCAACCGCTTGTTCACTGGCCCAGCGGTCCTGCATCAACATGTTTTCGTAAGAGAGGAAGTAGTCCAAAGGCTGGGACGCCGGCGATTCCCAGAATACTCGTGGTTTTGATCTTCCTACGCCGCGTTGGTCCATGAGGATAATATCGTGATTGCGTAGCAGCGGTTGGAATATGGATTCAAGAATGAATCCTTCTTTCGTCGCCATTGCACCTGGGCCATCTGCCAGATAGATGATGGGAGGGCCTGGTTTCTCAATTCGACTCTTCAACTTCAGAATCGGAAGCGTGACACGCTTTGATTTTCTGTTCGTCCGATTCTCCGGTACGCGCAATTGACCCAGTTCCGCCGAGAAGAGACCGCCCTTGTTGCTGGTAAACATTAGGGGTACAAGGCGTAATGGGCCCGAGTCAGGTGGAGGCGGTTTCTGGGCTGAACAGACTGATACCCAGAACAGTGTCACGAGAACTGAGAGGGTGAAGCGAGGAAACATGGACCATCCGATTGGTTGCATGGAGAATCATAACAGCAGGTTTGCTTGGTCGTAAATGGTACGGAATCGATATGGTAAACTCAAGCGATTTGTGCACGGTACTATATAGGGTACTCAAATATCCGCAATAGGTTGCGAAGAAAGGAGCCGCGGACCGGATGTGAAGCCCGGACCGGTCTGATCTGCAGTAAAAAGCGTGGGGTCGACAACGAATCCTGCGTGGTCACCGTCTTAGGTAACAAGTACCATCTTAGCTTATTGCGCCAGAGTTCACAACTAGGTTATAGGAGTATACATGCGATCCTTGCAGCAGAACATCCGATTTGGTTTTCGCATGTTGTTAAAACGCCCCGCCTTTACGGCGATAGCCGTGTTGACGCTTGCCCTAGGAATCGGCGCCAATTCGGCCATTTTCAGCGTCGTCAAAGCAATCCTTTTAGAGCCCGTGCCATTTGTCGACCCGGATAGGTTGGTGGTAATCCGGAGTCGCATCAGCACCACCGGTCAGTCACAATCCGTTTCCTATGCGGATTTCCGCGATTGGCGTCAATACAACCGGACGTTCGCTGATATGGCGGCTTTCGATGACACCGATATGATTCTGATCGGCCCATCCGGTGCTGAACCCGTGCGTGGCGAGATCGTATCGGATTCTTTCTTCAAGACACTGGGCTTCTCCGCTGCGCAGGGCAGGACGTTCCTGCCCGAGGAAAACAGAACACAAGATTCACATCCGGTGGCTGTGGTCAGCCATGGATTCTGGCACACGAGGTTCGGCGGCCGTTCAGATTTTCTCGGAAGCTCCATTCGTGTCAATGACGCTTTATACACTGTAATTGGCATCATGCCCGACGGATTTCGGGGCCTTGCGGGGAATGTGGATCTGTGGATTCCGATGATGATGTTCGATACGCTCAATCCATCGTTGAAGCAGTATAAGATAATTACGCAGAGAGGGATTCGCTGGCACCGTGTTCTCGGTCGCATGAAACCGGGCGTGACCATTGATCAGGCAAACACTGATCTGGATCTTGTAGCTGCTCAGCTCGAAATCGATAACCCCAAGGCCAATACCAATACCCGAACTCGACTCAAACTGGTTTTCGATGAACTGCTGGGAGACCTGGAACCAGCATTGGTCGTACTCTTCGGTGCCGTAGGGTTTGTTCTGCTTATCGCATGCGCCAATGTGGCGAATCTTACATTGGCTAAGTCTGCAGGACGTCGCCGGGAAGTGGCGGTCCGCCTCGCACTAGGAGCCGGCAGACGGCAATTGGTGGGACAACTCCTAACGGAGAGTCTCATGTTGTCTGCAATCGGTGGCCTTGCTGGCCTGTACGTCGCCATCTTTGGTACCGATGCGATCATGGCGTTTGTGCCCATCGACGTACCTGATTTCATCAATGTGACGATCGATGCGCAGGTTGTGATTTTTACGATGTGTCTCGCCGTGGGCACTGGTCTGTTATTCGGCATCGGTCCTGCGCTGGTCATGGCTCAAGTACCTACGTATGATGCTCTTAAGGAGGGCACCATGCGTGCGGGCAGTAGTCGCCGTAGCCGTCGTGTCAGGAATGTACTTGTGGTCGGTGAAATCACCCTGGCGTGTATGCTTCTGATTTGTGCCGGCCTAATGATGGGGAGCTTTAGCAAAGTTCGCACATTCAATCCGGGTTTTCGCACGGAGCACCTGCTCACCATGTCCGTGGGCATTCCAAACCAGTACGGAGATGAAGAGGACAAAGCCTCCCTGATGACGAGGATTCTGGAGCGCGTGAGCAACTTACCTGGCGTCCAGTCAACAAGTTATACGTCACATCTGTTCTATGATGCCGGGTATATGAGCATGTCCTACGTGCCAGATGGCGCCGGGACCTCTATCCCTGATAATGGATTTCGCACGGACCGACAATACGTGGGACCTGATTTCATCGAGACCATGGGTATAGCACTACTGGGAGGGCGCGACTTTTCAGATCGAGATAATCGAGACGTGCCCCGTGTCGCTATCGTCAGTGCCTCTCTGGCAGAGCGACATTGGAAGACTACTGATCCAGTAGGTAGGCAGATCCGCTTTGGTCGCAATGATGCGTCGGTAGAGGAGTGGTATCAGGTGGTAGGTGTTGTTGCAGATGTGAAACCAAAATTGAGGTTGATTGACAATGAGATTCGCCCTCAGATTTACACACCGTTGCTCCAGGAGGCCATTGGTGGTACCACTGCAATGCTCGTCCGAACGGCAACAGATGCCAACACGGTGATTCCAAATATCCGGAGCGAGATACGTGATATTGAACCCCTGGTTCCCGTCTACGCCGTAAGAACAATGCAGGGGTTAATCTCTGAGAAAGCTTCCGGTACCCGGTTCATCGCCCTATTGATGGGGATATTCTCTGGCGTGGCCCTGATACTTGCGGCGGCTGGGATCTATGGGGTCATGTCGTATGCGGTCACACAACGTACGCAAGAGATTGGTGTACGACTGGCGTTGGGTGCCCAGAATGCGGATATCGTTGGCATGATCCTGAAGAATGGTCTGGCGTTGACTCTGGGAGGG